>CANJJY010000183.1 GCA_947474445.1 Oligoflexaceae bacterium | reverse complement strand
CAAAGCTAAGCGCAGTGCTACCGCGGTCGCTAATGCTCTGAATGAGCTCGAGCAGGGCGCACGGAAGAACGGAAATCTCCTTGAGCTTGCTGTGATCTGTATGCGGGCCCGCGCGACAGTAGGAGAAGTTTCCGACGCACTGCGTCGCGTGTTTGGAGAACATAAGGCTCCCATTCAATCCGTAAGCAATGTCTATGCAGCGGCTAGTCAGGATTTCGACGAGTTTTTGCAAGCAAAAGCCGAGGTGGCAAAGTTTGCAGCTCAGGAAGGACGTCAACCGAGAATTTTGGTCGCAAAATTAGGCCAAGACGGACACGATCGCGGCGCGAAAGTGATCGCTACTGGCTTTGCCGATCTGGGATATGATGTGGATATAGGACCCTTATTTCAAACCCCCGATGAAGCTGTAAAACAGGCTATCGAAAACGATGTTCATGTTATCGGCATTTCGTCACAGGCGGCAGCACATAAAACCCTCGTGCCGCAGCTCATCCAGCTGCTTCGAAAAGAAGGTGCCGCCGATATCGCCGTTGTCGTCGGCGGCATCATCCCTCAACAGGATTACGAATTTCTCTTTGCTCAGGGTGCTGCGGCAGTCTTTGGGCCTGGAACTCCGGTACCTAAAGCCGCACTCGAGACTTTGCAAGCGATTCAAAAGGTACGCCGCACATGAGTACAGATATCGATGCTCTGAGCGATGGATTGAAAAATGGTTCTATTCGAAGTCTCGCAAAGGCGCTCACTTTGATTGAAAGTCGACTCCCTGAAGATCGGCCGCGGGCCTTGGCTTTGCTCGAATCAATTTTTCCTTATCGTCGCCCATCCCAACGCATTGGCATCAGCGGCTCACCCGGCGTTGGAAAAAGCACTTTTATCGAAGCTTTTGGCCAGCTTTTTTTAAAAGATGGCCGCCGCTTAGCCATACTCGCCATTGATCCGACCTCGCCGCGATCGCAAGGGAGTATTTTAGGTGATAAGACTCGTATGGAAGAGCTCGCTCATCATCCTGCTTGTTTTATTCGTCCCACGCCGGCTGGAACTTCACTCGGTGGCGTCGCACGACGGACGCGCGAGGCTATTCTCCTTTGTGAAGCGGCAGGCTTTGATACTATCCTGGTGGAAACGGTCGGGGTCGGACAATCCGAACATTTAGTCGCGACTATGGTAGACCTTTTCGTCTACCTCACGATGCCGCACTCTGGGGATCATCTGCAGGGGATTAAAAAGGGCATTTTGGAATTGGCCGACCTGATCATTGTGACAAAGGCTGATGGAGACCTCATGCAAGCGGCTCGAAGAACCGCGGTTGATCACGAAGCAGCACTTCATTTCCAGCGCGCGGATCCAGAGCGGATGCCGAATCAAGTTTTTCTTTGCAGCGCCTTGGAAAAGACCGGGCTCGATGTTATCTATCATTCGATGCAAGACACTCTGGCTCGTTTTGCCGCAATCACCGCTAAACGAAGGCTCCTTCAAAATCAGCAATGGTATCGCAATGAGCTCCACGATCAGTTGATGGATAGTTTGCTGGAAATGCCGGCTTTGAAGCAGCAAATGGCCGACATGCAGAGTAAAGTCGATGCATCTGAAGTACCTCCCCCTGCAGCGGCCAAACGTCTCATTGACCAAGTGATTAAAAGGTTAAGTTATGGATCTTAATACTGAAAATTTAGGCTTGAGCGATCCTTCCGGGGAAACTTCCGCCTGCTTCACTCTGACTCAGAACGCTTACGATAAAGCCTTAGAACTGCAGAAGGATTTCCCCCGATACCGAGGTCTACCATTAAGACTCTATGTGGAAGGGAAAGGCTGTGACGGATTCACCTACGGCGTGAGTTTTGATCCGTCAGCCGAAGATGACCTATCGTTTCATATCGGTCACATCACCTGCATCATCGATCCGCAAAGCCTAGTTTTTTGTAAGGGCTCATCCATCGATTGGGTTGACGATGAAAGAGGCACGGGATTTCTGGTAGAAAATCCTAACCAGCGAAAATTTAGAGGGAAATTCTACAAGCGAAAGGCCTGGATCGAAAAGCTAACGGAAAAAAAGACCCGGTAGCGCTGCCCCGCTCGCCGCAGCTATAGACTTTCTCATCGACCAGAAATAGTGCCATTGTAGCGCCCACAAAAAAGGGATGCTTACAATTGCAATTTCGTGACGACGTCATTAAGAGAGTAGGTCTCTTGTCATTTCTCTCGAGGAGATCGAATCGCATGCATAGATTGACTGGTATTCCACAACGTTTGGGCTATCGCATGCCAGCTGAATGGTGCAAGCACCGTGCAACCTGGATGAGTTGGCCCTTTGATGATGAAATGTGGCATGGCCAGCTTCATGACGTGCGGAGGGAATACGCGGCTTTTGTGAAAACCCTAAGTCGCTACGAACCGGTTCACCTGCTCGTTCGTGATGCCGAAGCGCGAGCGACTGCCGAAACTGCGTTTTCGGGTGTTTCCGCAATCAATCTACTCAATGTTCCTCTTGATGATGTTTGGCTCCGGGACAACGGACCTATATTTGTTCGGCGGGAAGTCGTAGATACAAATCCGCATCAAGATTTGCCTCAGCTCGCAGCCGTCAACTGGCAATTCAATTCATGGGGTCAAAAATATAGTTGGGATCTCGACAACCTAGCTCCCTTGGCAATTGCAAAAAATCAAGGCTTCCATCTTTTTGAGAGTTCAATCGTTATGGAGGGTGGATCTCTCGAGGTCAATGGAGAGGGATTGTGCCTGACAACTGAGCAGTGTCTTTTGAGTCCTATGCGAAACCCAACTCTCGGCAAGGTCGAAATTGAAAAATATCTTTTCGATTATCTTGGGATCGACCAGGTGGTCTGGCTGAAGATGGGCCTGGAAGGTGACCACACCGATGGGCACATCGATACGATCAGCCGATTCTCTGGAGTTGATACTGTTCTTACTTCAGTCTGTAAAGATCGCCTCGATCCCAACTACGATCGTATGCAGGAGAATCTAGAGATACTAAAAGACGTTCGCCTCAAAGACGGCGGACGCTTACAGATCATTGAATTGCCCCTACCTGAACGCCGCCTCGAGCTTAAAGACGGGACACGCCTCCCTCCAACTTATGCGAATTTTTACATAGCGAACGGCGCGGTTCTCGTCCCGCAGTACGAAGATCAACAAGATAGCAAGGCTTTAGCACTCCTCCAGCAAGTATTTCCTTCACATAAGGTCATAGGTCTGCCTTCGCGAGCTATCATTACGGGTGGCGGAAGCTTTCATTGTTTGACCCAGCAAGAACCTGCGAGCTACTAAAGGAATCCGGATGAAAAAGCCAACTCTCGCTCTCATTCAAATGTCGGTAAGTCGTTCACTTAACGACAACGTTCAAAAAGCCGAACAATTAGTCCGCGAAGCCGCAGCCAAAGGCGCCACCATTATTTTACTACCCGAACTCTTCGAAAATCATTACTTTTGCCAACTGGAGCGCGAAGAGTTCTTTTCTTGGGCTCACTCACTTGATCAGCACCCCTTCGTAACCCGATTTCAAAAGTTAGCCTCTCAACTGGGAGTGGTTTTGCCTCTCAGCTTCTTTGAGAAATCTGGGCAAGCGTATTTCAATAGTTTGGTCTTAATCGATGCTGACGGCCAGCGTTTGGGTGTTTACCGAAAAAGTCATATCCCAGACGGTCCTGGGTATGAAGAAAAATATTATTTTAATCCGGGTGATACTGGATTTAGAACATGGTCAACTCGATTTGGTCGAATTGGAGTGGGTATTTGCTGGGATCAGTGGTTTCCCGAATGTGCTCGAATCATGGCCCTTCAGGGCGCTGACCTTCTCCTTTATCCCACGGCCATCGGCAGTGAGCCAACGGAGCAAGTTGAAACGCCGAATACGCCAGCTATGTGGCAGAGGGCCATGCAAGGCCATGCTGTCAGTAATTCATGCTACGTAGGGGCAGCTAATCGCATCGGCAAAGAAACGATTGAGAGCGCCCAATGCACTTTCTATGGTCATAGTTTTATATCGGACTACCGAGGAGAAATTCTCACAGAAGCTGATGCGAATTTCGAGGGATCCATTACAGCTTCACTCGATTTTCAGGAAGCTCAGAAATTTCGGGCTGGAATGGGCTTCTTCCGCGATCGCAGACCTGATCTCTATAGGGCCATCCTGAGTCTGGACGGCCAATCGCGCTTGCCCTGATTATTCATCGATAGAGGTCATTTGCATCTGGTAACCTCCCCCATATACACTCTTTATCTGACAACGGGAGCTTGAAAGGTATCGCCTCAGCCTAGAAATATGGCTGGCTACGCTACTGCTTGCTACTCTCACACCTTTCCAAACTCCTTCATTGAGATCCTCATGACTCAGACAGTGACCGGGGTGCTTTAAGAATATCTTGAGAAGTTGAAACTCTTTGGGTGAAAGCTTTTGCCAATCTCCCTCTGGAAGAATGCGAATAGATTGGGAATCTGCGTCGAGCCAGAGATCTCCAAATTGAACTCCGCGATCTATTGTTTTTTGGGAATTTCGTAGAATCTGTTGGAGCAAAAATGGCAGCTCCAACCAAGATTCATCTGCAACTTTTAAGCGCCGTTCGTCATTTGATTGAGAATCGGGCACAGAACCGAGATACAGACGAAAAATTGTGGGCCACTGCAAAGCAATAATTTGATCGAGATTTTCTAGCTCATCCTGATAATCACAGGCGCGGACTACGATGAGGTCTGGCTTTCCACCACCAAGGTTACTGAGCCGATAGAAGCTCCGCAAAGAAGCAAATGCCCTGACGGCGAAATCTCCCTGCAGTAGATCCGGGAGATTATCTTGGGCAGGACGCGGCTTTTCTAGAACCCAAATAATAGCCATAATCAGCCCTCATAGATCTAGGCGGCAAAGACTGTATCGACCTTGAGAGGATCCAGGTCCCTTACTGATCATGTAATAGGATTCTGAGGGTTCATGATAAAAGGCGTCATAGAAAGAAGTCCCCTCTTTAAAAATTCCACCAAATCCAAGAGGTTTGGCTTCCTGTGCTTTCACGTCAAACAATGCGACGGTCAGTTCATGATCCAGCCACTGCGGTAGAAAAAGATACTCGCCTTTTGGGCCTTGAGCTAGGAGTGGCCTTGCTACATGAACTTTAGAAAGAGGCAGATTCACCTGCATTTCGCGGTTAAAGGGAGCTACTTTGCTAAGCCTTTGCAGATCGATCGTAGCATTTTCCCAGAGCAGACTGTCACCTTTAATGCTCGCCACTAAAATATGATCGTAGGCTTCCATAAAGGCCCAATTCTCGATTTTTCCCTTATCGTCAAGAATCAATGCTTCATCTTTCGTGTCGGCTCGCCACGGCAAAATGCGATATATCGGTTGAGCGAGAACTTTATCGGATGTACCTCGGTCTAACCACAGAGTATGAGGCCGACTGCGACTGTCGAAGAACAATTCGGCCTGACCCACTAAAGCCCGACTGGGAACAGCTCTAATAGGGACTTTACTGTCGGCCGCTAAATTGACTTCGATTTGGAGGTGATTTTGATCGTCCAGGGCTTCATCATCTTTAATTTCTCGCACTAAGGCCCGTAGAATGCCTTTGGATAAATGCCAGGCGCCAAGATCCCAAGCCGCCGATGCATCAGCAGGAAATCTATTTAGTATGGCGTTGTTAGACAAATCTCTCACTTGGATGACCGGTTTCGATTTCTCCATGGCGCGAAGTACGAATACCGCTTTACCATTAGAAATTCCACCGCCGAGAAAGATGCTTTCAGGGCTTATGGGAAGAGGCACGAGATTCTCACTGGTGAGATCTCCAAAGGCTCTGAAAGGTAGATGATAGAAACTCCGGACTCCTCGTCGATTCGTCACCTCAAGTAAAAGGGATGGCCCCGTATCGGTGATGACGTGGACGCGATCAATTCTCAGATCGTCTGGCAATAATGGGATGTCATTGCATTTCAGTCGATCAGCTTCACCAAGTGCCTGCCAATCAGATTTTAGCTTCTCTCCACCCCAGTGGGTGCAAGCCGTGCACAGGGAATACATTAAACTCACGGCCATCAGCCCGAGGGGCAAATTCAAAATACCCATTTTTTTCACTCAAGAATTTTCGAGTTGAGACGATAGGAAAGAAAGTACCTTTTGGGGTTATTGTATGCGATCAGGGAAGATCAGCCAAAGCCTTTTGTCACTTGTCCTCTTGGTTTTAGCCGGAGGCTGTCAAACATTTCTTATGCCAGAGGCCATTGCACCGGTCCAGCTACCTTTTATTAAAAATTCTGCAAACGAATGCTATTATCTTGATGAGTTTATGCCAGTTCCCGATGCCCTTGTCAGTGGAGAATCGGGTGCCATGCGCCTTCGCTACTACACTTATAAGTTAGCCAGCTACAAAGATTGGGACCGGAGAGAAATTGTTCTATCCTTTTATTCGCGGGATGACAAATGCTGGTCTCTTTTTGAAGAATATTACGTGGTTCGCTAAATCTTTAGTTCTCCCCGGCCCCCTTTCCTTCGTTATCACTTCGTTTCGAGCTACAATAGAGGCTATCTACCTCTTCAAGGAGCGCTAGGTGAGAACGACCTCCTTTGCCTCTTCCCTGTGCTTATTACTTTCGCTCCTGACGGCTTGTGTGGGGTCGCCTCAGCCTCAACCCTTGCAGCTTGTTCAGTCTCGGCCGCAAAACGTTTCTCCGACCCATCAGGCTCTCATCGATGTTGCCAATCAGTATGCACGTGACGGCCTCTATCGCGAAGCAATCGCCTCCTTTAAGAAGTATCTTGCCGAACAACCAAAGGATGCGGCGGCTCATCGGACCCTAGGCATCATATATGTCAAGTCGGGGGCATATAAACAAGCAATCGTCCATCTTCAAGAGGCTCTCCCTCTCTATCCCGACAATTTTGAGTTGAATTACTATTTGGCTGAAGCCTACCGCACTCAAAACCGATATGCCGATGCTATTTACCATTACAAACGGGCTTTAAATACGGATCCAAAGAACTTGCCCACCCTAAAAGCATTGACCTGGAGCTACTACAGTATTCGCTACTATACAGAAGCTCTTAAAGCGTCAAAGGCTCTTCGAAAAATGGACCCTAATGACTTCCAAATCTCAATTATTCAGGCCCGCATCATGAACAAAATAGGGATGAACGACAAAGCGCTTACAGTACTGAACAAAGCCGAAGCTCTCGCAAGCCCTGAAGAGGTTCCTTACCTTTATAGTGTTAAGGGCGACATCTATCTTGAGCTCGGTGAAAAGGACAAAGCTGAACAATCGTTTCGCCGAGCTTTGCAAGATCAACCTCTTCTTCCTGGTGCATTGACAGGTTTAGCGAAGAAATTGCTGACCGACGGCAAGAATACTGATCAAGCTATTATCTATCTTGAACGAGCGATTCGCATACGCCCCCAACATCTTGAAGCCTATTTTCATCTGGGAAGAGCGTACGAGAAATTGGATCCAAAAAAATCTGAAGATTTCTATAAGCAGTTTTATAAAGAAGCGGCTTTTGACCCATCTTTTCAGCAAGAAGTAGCCAGCTTAAGAATTCGATTTGCCAATGAGGAAAAGAAAAGCAAAAGTGACACTGAAAGCGTTCAGAGTTCACGCGCTGAAGAGCTTGAAGATCAGCTCTAATCGAGACCACTTACAGTAATTTCATTTCTTCTTTTTGATAGCTGAGGAGACTGCGTCTTGCATCAAAGAGGTTTTTATAGGAATCGTAGCGCACCTTTAAACGGTCACTCTCACGCCGGGCCTCAAGCAACTTATCGAGAAAATCCAAATACTCCTGATCCGTTTCTGTCAACCTCTTGAGCTTGGCTTCGCTTATATCCCCATCGTCAAGCCTCAAAGCAATGCGGGCTCGCACGGTGGGCTTTAGAAGTTCGTAGTGTTCAGCTGTTTTCTTCGCCTCAACATAGGCGAGACCGACCTTGTTCGCGATATGAACAATTTCTTCGAGGCCCAGCTTATCCCAAGATTTGTTCTCCGTTGAGGAGCCTGATTTGTCACCCGCTGTCACGTTTCATCCTTTGCTCAATGCAACCCAAGGTCTTGTCAGAGTCTCGCAGTTTGAGTCTTTAGTCGAGACTCCTTTGCGCTATCTATCCTGGCCCGGAAAGGCCCGAAGTCGATGATAAGTCCGAATATTATTGCCAGAATTAGCTCCCAGCAAAACACTTTCAAGTTTTTGATATTTATTCCGATAAGAAAAAAGTATGGTCCGGCCCGCAATTACATGCCATAATGGCAACATAGGCTAAGGACGTAAGCATGAGTGAATTGGCCCTGTTGAATCCGCAAGATTATTTTCGCAGCCAAGTCTGTAGCGCTGCCGAAACTCTTCGTTTGGAACTAGAAGACGAGCTCGAATTCTACCTCGTCAATCTTCTCTGCGATTTTATTAACCCTGCCCAGCTGCAAATCGACAAATCCATGGATGTGTTAGACACTCCCTTAGCCTTTATGCTGAAAAAAGCACTAGAGTCCGGGCCTGACACACAGATCAAAGTCTACAAGCGTATGGGCGATACCAGCCTCTATTTCGCTGGATATTTTCAAGACTATTTTAATCGACGAACCTATGACGTCAGCTACTATATTTCCATGGGTGCTGCCGCTTATGAAAAAACCTCTTTGCTCATGCGCAATCACAAAAACGATCT
>CANJJY010000182.1 GCA_947474445.1 Oligoflexaceae bacterium | reverse complement strand
TATGATTCTAGGCAGCAGGGGAGGACCCAGATTATGGGGGCTGAAGGTGCGAAATCAAAAGCCGAACTGAGCTCCGAAGGGCAGGGAAGAGCTGTTTATAAGGCCATTTTTACGTTCAAAGACGATGTCCGCTTGACGTTTGATGACCTAAGCAAAATTTTTTCTAAGAATGAAGCTACCTTAAAGCGGTGGAGCAAGGAAAAACTTGTCCCTTTGAGTGACAAGCACCTGCGCGAAGCCGTTTCAAATTTCATTGCGATCTTCCGCAGTCTCGCAGCTATGTTCGGTGATAAAAGCGATAGAGCCCTCTGGCTTAAGACAGCCCATCCTGATCTAAACATGGCTCCCTTGGAAATGATGAAAGATAGCTTTCAGGGCCTGCTTCATGTTCGGGCCTACCTGGACTATGTGCGAGGGAGAGGGGCTTGAAAAGCGAATTGTGGCGAATTGCAGAGGAACAGGTCGCTTCGTCTCTTCAGAATAACCTCGATGCGGATGAAGGTGAAATCGATTTTCTCGAAAGCCTGGTAGCTGAAACGAAGCCAGAGAAGACACTTGAACGCAAATTTATACAGATGGGATATCATTACCTCATTTACAGTCAGTTCCGATATCCCCCTCCTGTGCCTTCTCAATATCAAGCGAGATTCAAGCCTCCTTTCCATATGAATAATGTATTTTACTGTTCAAAAGAAACTGATACGTCACTGCACGAATACGCGTATCACTGGATGCGGCAAAGGCTTCATCTGAAGAAATTGAAGAGAAGGGCGGAGCCGCGAACGCTATTCTCAGTGAAGTTCAGTGACGATCATATGACTGACCTGACAATGCATCCGAATCTAGCAAATATTATGGATAAGACTGATTATTCTGCGTCGCACGCTTTCGTCAAAGCCAAGCGGTGTAGTTCAATACTTTATCCAAGCGTCCGATATGAAGGCGGCTTAAATGTAGCCGTCAATGATATCGAACTCCTCAGTAAATTACCTAGTACCCGAGAAAATATTTGGTTGATCTTCGAATCAAAAATCCAAGCTTGTCAAATAAGGATGGATAAATTGAAGGTCACGATTCTTTGGAGTCAGGTATCTTAATATTGAACACCCGCCGATATCAGATTGGTCCTGATTCCTCACCTTGTGCGAGGGGGAGGGGAAAAGGTTTTAGCCATGGACTCGACATCCAGGCTAAAGCCAGACCGACTCCAAAACCGATCGCATGAGTGCGATAGCTGACATTGGGTTCGATCTGCGTCGGCACGAGGACGACGAGCACAAAGGCTAAAGAACGCATGCTGCGCTGGAGGACACTCAGATAATCAGCATGGCGCCAGAAGAGAAAGAGCCACATAGCTGCCATGCAATAGACCATGCCGGAAGCTCCGATGAGGGTCACCTGAGGATCGTAGGTCAGCAGGGAAAGGGCAGAGGTCAGGACGCCAGCGATGATGCTTAAAGTGGGAAAAGCCCAGCTGCCAAAATATTGTCTCAGCATGAGTCCAAAGACTAGGAAAAGCCCGCTATTGGCTAAGAGGTGAGCAATGTCACCGTGAACGAACATGCCGGTCAAGAGACGCCAGTATTCGCCGCGCCCAAACACAGCCGCCTGACTCGCCTCCCACCATTCGTAGCCGGGATAGCGTCCCCACACCCAAAGACTCATGATTGTACACAGCGCTAAAAGAATAATAGCGGGGCGACTGCTCTCGGCTTTGATTTTTTGTCCCATCGGATGATCGCTGATGAGCTGCCGCGGAGGATCAGGGATGAGATCGTCAGGGTCGCCGGGGGAATCGTCGTCGAAGTCAGACTCATTGTGCCATACAGGTGGTGCGGAGCGCGCTCGCCAGATCGAGCGGGTGCGGCGACGGATATGAGGCGGCCATTCAGGGTTTTCATCTTCAGAACTCATCAGGCTTACCTCCAGGCAAGAGCCTTTCGCTTTAAGATAGGTCGGTTTTGCACTTTGTCAAATAAGCCGCAGAAAGCCCTTGTGAGTCCACGATATGCTTGCTCTATTTTAGGCAAGGGTCCGGTGGCTGGAAAGCTCGGAGCAGTCGTCCATTCCCGCCTTGTCAAAGCTTTGGGCAGGATCTAGAACCTAAGAGCTAAGCGATTTCTCATCATACGCCTTTTTCTAAGGATCCTCTGCTTTTCTCAGACGGATGGGCTTAGGTGAGGCCAGGAGTCCGTCAGAATGCAGAGTAAAGCTATTCAAGTAGACTGGGCAGGCCAAGCACGACAGGTGTGGGTGGTCGACCAGTTTGATAACTTTCTCAGTGACTTCGCCGAGGAAGTCGGCGGCCAGTTGACGGATGAGCGCTGTCCCTTTGGAGTGCTGCTGTGGCCCTGTGCGCGGACTCTCGCGCAGTTTCTCTTCGATGATCAAACCTTGCAAAAGGATGCGGATGACTCAAGTGCGGCGCCCCGCATGATCATCGAGCTCGGCTGTGGTGTCGGATTTATGGCCTGCATTCTCGCGACTCTTTGTCCCGATGCCGCGATCTACGCCTGCGATTACGAGGCGGGACTCGAAGCGATGGTCAATCGCAATGCAGCGGATTGGGGCGTCGCCGACCGCGTTCATTTCAAGCTTATCGATTGGCGTGAACCGGTGCCCGAAGCCTGGCGCGGTCGTTGCGATGCTGTGGTCGGCACCGATGTCTTCTACGATGACAGCCACCTCAAACATCTTCCGCCCTACGCCGCTGACCTGCTGAAACCAAGAGGGCGGCTCTTGCTCGCCGATCCCAAGCGCTATCGCTTTGGCCAAGCCCTGCATAATTTGAAAGACTCGTTTGATTTGCAGCGGCACATCGAGCGCAATTGTTCGATGCATCAGGACGGCATCGAAGATTTTATGATTAACCTGGGAGTTGAGGCTCAAAAAATTTCCATCCTCGATCTCTCTAAAAAATAAGGCTGATTATGCGGCACCGGTATCCTTTTTCATCTCATCTTTCTCCGAACTCAGGGCGAAATAGGATATCCTTGGCTCGGTCCCTCGGCTTGTGTTTGGCTATCGCAGGTCTTACCGGCTGTGGCCGCGCGCCCGCGCCCTCACGTCAAGCGGAGGCGTGGACCCCTCTCACTCGTGATCTCCCGCCCACGCGCGAAGCCGCGCCTAATTCCATCGAATGGGTGGAGGCGAGCGATCAGGAAGTCGCAGCGGGGCTCGGACCATGGGTCGATGCGAGCGATCTTCTGCCCGCCAATGATCCTCTCGCGGAACGTTTGCAGTTCTGGGCCGATCAGCTCGATGCGACCTTGCGGCAGAATTATCCAAGTCGCTTCTACGATGAGTCTGGAGCGGCGCTGATTCCGCGGCCGCGGCTGCGACTGCTGCTCAAGAATTCGCCCAACGCCTATGTCTCAAGCGCGACGACCTGCTATCGGGTGCCCATCCTATTCAAGGGTGCGGCCACGGAGCCCGCGCAAAACACTTCGATCAAGCTCCTGCAGCTCAGCGGCAAGGGATCGATAGGGATCATCGATCGCGATCAAGTGGCGTGTCTTGATCGCATGCAGTCGCCAACGCCGCCCGAACGAGTCGTGCGGTTTCTGCGAGAAAGCGCGATGATTCAAGGCTGCACCTACGCGGCGCGCGGCGACGCCTTGGAATTAGGGGAAGATTGTCAGCTCGCTAGCCCGGCTCGCGAGCGCGGTGCTGACGGCATTGTTTTGCTACCGACCAGCAATCGCATCACAGTAGAGACAGGCCTTCTCGAACTCTTTCCTGCCGAAGGTCAGCTGGTGAACACCTTGTTTCACGAGCTCGCTCACTTTTACCTCGGCCACGGTTCCCTCCGCAAGAAGGGCTATAACTATTTCTATCGGCTGAACGAGGAGAATCGACTGCTCCCCCGTCCACTGCCCGATCCCGCACTGGCTCCGCTCGGATTGGCCTTGCTCGGCCTGCCCCAGTATCGGACCCAGGCGATCAAAGGCCAGAGCTGGCATTCGGAACTGTACAGTCTCTCGCTGCTGGTTCTAAATAGCCTCGTCAAACCCGCTTGCGGGGACGAGGGCAGCAGTTGTCACGACGATTGCGCCCCCTTCTCTGACCTCGTGCTCAGTCCTGCGACCAAGAACCTACTCGGCAGTTTTCCTCAAGCGCAGCTCAAGGGCGAAGCGCTCGCACGTTACTTCGCTTGGGAAAAATCCCTGACGCAGTGCCTCGGAGGCATTCGCGTAGGACCTCGTTCGGAAGCGGGTATCGTCGAGCGCGCGACCGCGCTGAAGACTTTTTGGTTAGCGCCTGTCCCTGATCCGATTCCCGAGAATTGGCGCGTCCTCGATCTTGCCCAGAGCATGAGTCAGTTCTATTTTCAGCGCGATGCCGCAAGCGATAAGCTGCTGCAAAAGGCTCTCGATGAACGATTGGGTTATTATACGACTGAGGAAGAGGCGGATAACTTTGCCCTGCAGTGGATGCCCCGTCTGGGAGTTTCCCCGGAGAATGCGCTCGAACATTGGCAGCTCTATAGCGCTCAACTCGAGGGCCGCGAACAGGATTCGCCCTTTAACTTCACGGTGACGCGTTGTCAGGAGCTGTTTGCTGCCGAACCGCGTTGGTCAGAAGGTGGTCAGGAGGTTTCTGTACCGATCGGCAGCTTTGGTGACACCCATCACAGTCCCTGCTTTAGACTATGGAATCTCGATCAGAGGTTAAGAGTTAGGCAGGAAGAGCTCCAGCCGAGCCGCTTTGAAGAGGCCGAGCGCCACGGCGGGCCCTACAAGATCCTCAGGCATCGGGTCATCGAATTGCATCATCAGACGCGCGCCCCGCGCCGGCAGGAGTGTGCAGACAACAACTGCACTGCTGCCCTGGAAAAATCTGTGGAACTCAACTAAAGCGAAACCCGAGCGCGGCACCTCGATGCCGCTAACTTTGGGAATTGAGTCTGCTCATTCAGGGTCTTGTACCGGCGCGGCAAGGATTGCCGCCCGCCTTATTTCAGTTTTGCCCCTCGTCTTACCGATAAGGTTTTTAGTATAGCCCGTAAAATAGTCTGCATCTCAAACGTGTCTCTAGGTAAGAGGAAAGCTATGGTATTAGCTCTACTGATTACGCTGACTTTGGCCCTCGGAGGCGCCGGTATCCTCTACCTATGGCTCAGGGCGCCAGCCCCTCTCGAGACCGAAGAAGACCTTGCCCAGCTCGTCCAAGGCCGGCGGACGCCGGTGGTCGAGTCTCTCGAACGCTGGGATCGCAAAAACAAGTAGCCTCGCGACGATAACCTCATTCCCCCGGTAAGAGTTGGAGGAGACCCTCCAGGGCTTCTGGCATCTTTCTATAGCGCAGGTGGGAAGCGAAGATAGTCTGACCCGGAAACTGACCGTCCCGATAAAAGCACAGATCCTTTTCGCTCGTCACCATATGATCCGGCAAGACCGCAATGCCAACTCCCAGCTTGACCAGCTTCAACATCGCCGTAATCGAATTCACCTGCAGGATGCGGCGCGGAATTTTTTTGTGCGTCTGCAGCAGGAGATCTTCCGGCCCGTAGACGATCCAGCGATAGTCGGACAAACGCTGCGGATCGATCGCGCTTTGTGAGACGATGGCAAAGGATTCTTTGAGAACAGCTCGCGAGACGAGTAGTTCGCTGTCGATTTCAAAAGGCGTAAAGACCAGTTCAAAGCGTCCTGCTTCAAGCCCTTCCCGGAGATCTTGCATGCTGCCGACAGTGATGGTGATGTTGTGGTCGTGGGTTTGGTAGTAGCGGCCGAGCAGGGTTTGAAACCAGGTCTCCAGCAGGCCGTGGGGAATGCCGACGCGGATCAGGCTGCGTTCGCCATCGCTGAGGAGCGTCGTGGTCTCGCTTTGAAAATGTTTGAGCGCATCGTAGAGCCGCTGGCCTTTGGGAGTCAGGGCCAGATGTTTGGAGGATCGAATCAGGAGTTCATCGTCGATCGACTCTTCGAGGAGTTTGACCTGGCGGCTGACGGCCGATTGCGCAATGTTCAATTCCTCAGCCGCTTTCGAGAAACTGCCCTGTTCTACAGCTGCCATGAAGGCTTTCAGGTAGCGAAAATCCATAAGGGCCTTTCCCCAAGAAAAATGCCGCAGACTCCTGCGGCACGACTCATGTGCTCTCCTGCACGGATTACGAAGCTGGCACCGGTTCGGCCGATGCCGGTCCGGGGCCTTCTTCCTTGGGCTTGGTCTCGCCTGGAGCATGAATAGCCGACTTGCCAGATTGAATCATGTCGATGCAAACGCCGGGGCTCCCTGTATAGCTGTAGCTATCGAGGAGTTTTTGACTCGCATCGGTATAAAAATTGATCTTACAACTGTCAGAATAGCTGTAAACATCAGGACGTGGATAATAATAGAGGGGGCCCATCGTCCGGCTGACGAAGGTGGAATCCTCATAGGTCAATACCTTGCGTCCGTTGTCCATGGTGTAGGTGCTGCGTGGGGCTCCCCAGGATTCGACTAGACGATCGGGAGATTGCTTCATCCATCCGCCGAGTTCGCGGTCGATTCGTTCGCGATAGGCGTGGGCACAGGCATTGAGAGCCAGTGAGGCCAAAGTTAGGAAGGGCATGATGCGCATCATAAAAAGCTCCCAGCAGGAGGTGGCTTCGCGGTATTGTAGCTCGCTTTGCCCGACAAGCAAAGGCGAGACCCACCGAGTTGTTCAGAGCAAAAAAACTTTGTTTCCCGCGGCTGATTCATTAAGGTAGGGGATCGGCAGGATTCTACAGAAGGAGATGTTCAGTGACTCAACGCACAGCCTTCATTACGGGGGCTTCGACCGGCATCGGTTCCGAACTTGCGCGGCAGCTAGCTGCCAAAGGCTATCAGCTCGCGCTGGTGGCGCGTCGGCGTCAACTCCTCGAAGAACTGGCGGCGGAACTGGCCGCTCCAGGGCGCGTGATCAAGGTTTACCAGGCTGATGTCGTCAATTGGGATGAAATTAAAAAAGCCGTCGAGGATGCCCAGCGCGATCTCGGTCCGATCGATCTGCTCATCGCCAATGCCGGTGTGTCGATCAATAGTCCGGTCAAAGCCTATGACGTCGCGCGTGCGCGACAGGTCTATGAAGTGAACGTCATCGGGCTGATGCAGACGATCGCAGCGGCTCTGCCAGACTTGATAGCACGCAAACGGGGGCACATCGTCGGTATTTCTAGTCTGGCCTCTTATATGTCCATTCCCCGTACGTATGCCTATTGCGCGAGTAAAACCGCGGCGCGCGCCCACCTCGATGGTTTGCGTTTGGAACTCATTCCCTACGGCATCAAGGTCACCACCGTCTGTCCTGGCTTTATTCGCACCCCCATGACCGAGAAAAATCCTTTCAGCATGCCGATGATCATGGACCTCGACAAGGCTGTTCGCATCATTGTGCAGGGTCTCGAAGCGGGCAAAGAGGATATTGCCTTTCCGAAGCCGCTTTTGGCCGCTTTAAAGGTGTTAGGTTGGTTGCCGCGTTCCCTGCAGAAACAGGTTCTACGCGGCCTCAGCCCAGGGAAGCGGCCAGGCAAAAGGCCGGCGAGCGTACCCTCTTAGCAATTATCCATTCCGCAGAACGGTTCATTGCGCTATAAATTGACAGCGGTATGCAAGGTGCGGGTAAGATCAGAGGTTTTACTCGCGCGTCAACAAACGTCAGGAAATTAGGAGTTCGGCTATGAGGAAGAGTATGAGCCAAAGTCATGCAAAAGTTTGGATCGTGAGTCTGGGTCTGATGGCTGGCCACGTTTGGGCTGCCGACAAAGCGGTGAAAACGCCGGTGAAAGACGCTGCGCAAAAAACCGAGCAAAAGGTGCAAGCTGATCTGAAAAGCGGTAAAACCTTCGCGGAAGCTGTGCTTGAAGGTAAAAGCGGAAGCAAGACGACGGGCACTGTCGTGTTTGCCACGACGGACAAAGGCCTTAAGGTAACCGCGACGCTGGCAGGCGCCACTCCTGGCCGTCATGGAATCCACATCCACGAAAAAGGCGACTGCAGCGCTCCCGATGCGACCTCGGCGGGCGGCCACTTCAATCCTACCACGGCACCCCACGCAGGACTGGAAACTCCCGCCCGGCATGCCGGTGACTTGGGCAATATTACGGTAAACCAAGATGGAACAGGCGTTCTGTCGATTGATATCCCTCAGGTTCAGGGCATGAATGATTGGGCTACTGTGGTCGGTAAGGCTGTGGTCGTGCATGAAAAAGCTGACGATCTCAAGACGCAGCCCTCCGGTGATTCGGGCGCTCGCATTTCATGTGGCGTGATCAGTGCGGCTAAGGAAAAGCGCGCTTCGCTGTAACAGCTCGCCGCGTGGGAACTAAAAAAAAGCCTCAAGATGTTTCTTGGGGCTTTTTTGTTGGAATTTTCTTGGTTTTTTATTTGATCGCTGGCGTCAGAACGATTTCATCGGTCGCTTCGGGAACCGTGTTAGCATTGGTGTCGAAGATGATCACAACTTTTTCAGGATTTCGAATATAGCGCATATGAAAGCTAGCCAAGATGTTGTTGCGGGTAACTCCCGTGATGATTCTTTGCGTGAATTCCGGCGTCGTCGGAGGGACGACGAAATTAAATCCAAAGCTATCGAAGTCGGCAGGGTTAACAGTCGTCGTGACCGCCGTCGTCATGCCGTTGATGATTTTGGTGCCATCCGAGAGGGTCAGCAGTTGGCCGCCATTGAAATAGCACTCGTTGCGCGTACAGAGATTGGTCGGTGAAAATTCGATGGATTTGATGGAGGTGATCTTGGTG
>CANJJY010000181.1 GCA_947474445.1 Oligoflexaceae bacterium | reverse complement strand
GGGTAAGGATCGCTCGACGCTGATATCATCGCGGCTGTTGAAGTCGCGATGCGGACCCGCACTGATCAGCACGATCATCGAACCTTGCTCGGCACAGCGCACCATCCGTCCCCATGCATCAAACAGCGGCGCCAACGCCATCTGCTCATGGCAGGTGGCGAGCTCCTGCGCGCTCAATTCGCTCATCCGTCTTTGTAGCTGAGAATGGGTATCAGACATTTTGCGCAATTCGATCTTGCGCTGCAGTTCCTCTGTCTCATGATTGGAACAGAGCATCCATGAACAGGGTGCAAGAAATGAGAAGAGTAAAGTCCAATTGCGCTGTACCATGTCTCCCTCCCTGCCTGGCTAAGCCAAGGAGAAATTTAGAACAGAGAACTTAAGATTTACGTGAATTTAAAAAAAAAGGGAGCCCTGAAAAGGGAGACGGTTCTGCAGGGTTTCCTCAGTGACGAGGTGTTTTGGAAGGCAGATGCCGCTGCTTCACACGCTAAAGATGTCATCCAATAAATTGGCCCAACATCCCAAACAAAACATACACACTTTCTTCAAAAAGTTTTCTGCAAAAAAGCGCAGCTCGTATCAGCCAAAATCCTATTCCACTACAGAACCGTCCGGAGGAGATGGCGAGAAAGACCTTGACGGACTCCTCAGAAAACCACCGTCCACATCCTTAGAATAGGCCTAATCATGAAATAGTCAAGGTCCTGAAACGATTTTTTAATCTCGTCTCAGACCTGTTGCAGGATATGAAGTTGCTTGCGAAAAGAACCTAAAATTCATGAGTATTATCGGCTTGGCCGCTCTCGGTCCGCCGCCTCAGGATGAGGCAGGCTCCTGCAGCGCTTGCAAATAGCGATCGACCTTATTTTGAACAATTCTCTGGGCAGCCGACACCGCGACGGTCGATGCAATGCCTTTCAGGATAGGCACGACTCCCCCGCGCGCTAGAGTCTGATGATTGGCATGTTGAGCCGCCAGAGCCGGCGCGCTGGGACGTTGACGCGAGGCGAGCCAAGCTCCGAACGCAAAGCCAGCGCCGAGTGCAAGCGCCATGGTTCGCAAGGGATCTCGTTGCATACGCAGGCGAAGGTCAAACTGGTTTTGAACTCGTTCCACCCCGTCTTTCACCCGACCCGTGAAGTGATCGACCGTATCCATGATCTGCCCACTCACCTGATCGACCGTATTTCTGACCTTATCTTCGACCTCTTCTTCGAGACGCGACAACTTCACAGTTAGGGCCTCGCGGGTCTTTTCAATTTCCAGCTCAATCTCTTCGGGAGATTTCTGCTCAGACTTTTTGTCATTTAGCACGCGATCTAGAGGTTCTTGCGCAACCATTGCCATTCTTCCTTCCATTGTTTGGATAATTTGTAAGGGAGATCTTTCAGCTTCGCCAAAGCATTCCGAGCGATCCAAAAAGTGATCCCGAGCAAAATGAGCTGAAGGACGCCGTGCACAAGCTCCGTGGTCGCCGGAGTCCAGTCAAAAGACTGCCCCAGACTGTAGGCGAGAGCCCGAATCAGGCTGAGCACGGCCGCCACTCCGAGAATGAGAGAAGCAAAGCCCATGGCGAAACTAGCTTTGACAAAGCGCATGCTGCGTTCGATTTCCATCCGCGTGAGCAGAAGATGCTGAGCAAACAAATGCTCGACGTCACTGAGAATTTCTCGCGCTATCAATCTGAATTTCACTTGATCTTCTTGCGGCATTTTGGGGATTTCACGTTTGATCTCTATAGGTTTTTGCATCGTTTCAACCTCCGCCTGCTGTCGTTGATACGTTTAGCGTTGCAAGACCTTCCGCCCTATCAGGGCGCCGACGGTAAAGCCGACGAGTGCGCTTTGCCAGGGATAGCGCTTCAGGATTCCTTCGGCCTTCTCCTGCAACTCGCGACGATCCATTTGTTTCAGCTGCTTCAGGCCGTCTTGAGCTCGATCGACCCAGGCCCGCGCGTCTTCCTTCAAGGAACGAGATGGGGCTCGAGCAATGGACTCTTCGGAGAAAAAAGCACCGGAACTGCTTTGGCTAGAGCCCGGAGAATTGACTTGCTTATGGGTTGTCCCGATCTGAGATGATGGATGCATAGAAAGCTCCTCGTAAAGCATGACAGGTTCCCTCGTTCATACGAGCTGCATGAACCATGCCATGGTTGACTTTCTGCTGGGGTCTGTAAATCTGGAGCGCGCGCGTCTCGATCAGGGGGTGATGCGTGTTTCGAATGCGCGGCGCAGAGAGGTGTGCGCGACGTGAGGCCTAGGTTCGAGGAACAATGCGTAGGCCGGATTGAGGGTTTCTCGCGTAAAAGAGTAGCCGACCGAGCGCAATTGCTCTTCGCAGGCTGCCCGCTCTTCAGCTGCCATTTCAAAAGCGATGAGGACCCGACCGAAATCAGACCCATGCGAGCGATAATGAAAGAGAGAAATATTCCAGCCCTGGCTCATGACGGACAGAAAATTGACGAGTGCGCCCTCTCGTTCGGGAAAGATGAAGCTATACAGCTCTTCGCGAAGGAGCCCTGGTCCATATCCACCAACCATATGCCGCACATGTTCTTTGGCCAGTTCATTGTCGGTCAGATCACGGTACCAATAGCCATAAGCGCCTAGTCTTTGGTGCAGGCTTTCGCGATCCGCGGGAGCCGGGGTCGCGATTCCCAGAAAAATATAGGCTTCGTGAGAACCGCTGCTGCGGTAGTTGAATTCACTGATGGCTTTGCCGCTGAGTATGTCCTGGCAAAAGGTCTTAAGCGCACCTTTGGTCTCGGCCAGGCGGATAGCGAACAGGCTTTCCAGTCCAGCCCCGGTGAGCGCGCGGGCCGCCGCAAAAGGCAGACGCTGAAAGCTCATGTTCGCGCCTGAGCTGATCGTCGCGATGCGTTTTTGTTTGAGGCCATGCTGCTTGATGTAAGCCTTGGCTCCGGCCCAAGAGAGCGCGCCCGCAGGTTCGACGATCGTACGCGTTTCCCGGTAAATATCGTGGATGGCTGAACAGATTTCATCGGTAGTGACGCGGATAAAGTCGTCGACATAGTTCTGAGCGCAGGTAAAAGTCAGAGCGCCGACTTGTTTCACCGCGACTCCGTCGGCAAAGACACCCACTTCATCAAGAGTGACCCGCGCTCCCGCCTGGACCGAGCGCGTCATCGCGTCACTCTCCCAGGGCTCAACGCCGATGATACGAATGTGAGGCGCGAGATACTTGACGTAGGTGGCAAGGCCCGCCAGAAGTCCACCGCCACCGACCGGCACGAAGATATAGTCGAGATCGGGCCCGTCTTCTAGAATTTCTCGGCCTATGGTCCCTTGGCCGGCGATCACCTGCAAGTCATCGAAAGGATGAACGAGAGTCGCCCCTTCCTTGGTCACGAGAGTCTGGCAATGCTCCCAGGCCTGGCTAAAATGATCGCCGCGCAGGACAATGCGCGCTCCATAGCGGGCCACCGCTTGCACCTTGATGTCTGGCGTGGTCTTCGGCATGACGATGACGGCGGGTATGCCGAGCAATTGCGCGGAGAGGGCCACGCCTTGACCGTGATTACCGGCCGAGGCGCAGATGACGCCACGCGCCTTTTCATCGGCCGAGAGTGAGGCTATTTTGTTGGCAGCTCCGCGGATTTTGAACGAAAAAATGGGCTGAAGGTCTTCCCGCTTGATCCACAGCTGATTATCCCAAGCGTGCGAGAGATGAACGGCTTCATCTAACGGTGTACGTTTGGCTACATGATAGACTCGCGCCTTGAGAATTTCTTTGATCAGCTCCTGTTGCACGTGCGCCTCTATGAATCGAGAGAGAAACTATCTTTTACGAGACAGGAGCTGGAGGCGACAAGGGAGAATCGCACGAGCCGACGTCCGATCAGCGAATAGTGACCAAGTGGAGGGAAATCAGACCGGGCCTGTTCTTCAGGGGCGACGCGTTTGGCTGTCTCTTCGATTGGACAGAGTGGAGTGTCAGCCATACAGTCAGAAAGGCGGGAGAGTGGGACGAGAGGCTCCTCGGGGCATAGGGCCGGTCTCCGCCCGCCTGGTCTCGCCTTTGCAAGGCTTTCACGGTCGCAAGTCCCGTGCTGGAGGAGAACCCCATGCCGTCCACTCACTCAGTCCTCGCCTTTTTCAAAAATATTCGGGACGCTCAAAAGGCTCTGAACGAGCTCTACAGCGCCGATTTTCCAGCTCAGCAGATCCGTCTGGTGGCCAATGAACTCGACGAAAATCTGGATAATAACCGAACCGATTCTACCTGGTCGCGCACTTCGCCGGATCGCAAGGGAGGGATGCAGAAGTTTTTAAGCGATTTGTTCGGTCGTCCCGAAGAAGAGGATCTCGCGCGCTTTCACACGGGGGCGAGCCTTCAGGAAAAAGATGATCGCGGGGAGATGCACGACTCTTTTCACGAGCAATATAGGCAAGGTCGGCACATAGTCTTGGTGATGGCCGTCCCGCGTCTCGCCGCAGCTGCCGATATCCTCCGCGCCGCAGGAGGTGAGGTGGATGAGCAGGCGAACAAGCATTTCGAAGAGGAGCTCCTGCGCCGGCCCCCATCTGAACATACGCCTGTGCCGCCATCGAGACGAAATCAAGAAGCTGAAAACCGACCTACAGGTCCGAGGCCATACCTGTAAGGATAGAATGACGTTTGCATACTATGAGGGCTGGGTCAGGATGCCCCAGACTCAGCTCTCACTTTTTTTGCTGGGGTGCCGATGAATTTTCTTGAGCATCGCAATCTAGCCGCGGGCAGCTATCGAAACTTCTTATAAATAAAAGGCGCAGCCGTGAGAACCAAGCCCACCACTCCCAAAGAAGTGGCGGTGTGAGCAAAGTACGCCGCCATCATCAGGCCTATGCCAGCCAACAAGAAGGGATAGCGGGAATTCTTGCGACCGTATTGAAAATAAATGAAGCCCATACCTGACGTCATCAGCATAAAGAAGATCCAACCCGGATCCAAATTCATTCTATTCCCTCAATTAACTCGCCAAGCGCATTTCGGCAGCTGGCTTGGGCTTACGTTCGAGCCGCGCCATGATCAGATAGAAAGCCGGCACGACGAACAGCGTCAGTACCGTCGAGACCAGCGTACCACCGATAATAGCCAATCCCATAGGCAATCGTGCCTCGGCGCCCATGCCCGAGCCCACAACCAAGGGAAAGGCCGCGGCGACCGTTGCCGTCGAGGTCATCACGATCGGTCGCAAGCGGATTGGACAGGCCTCGAGCAGAGAATCGAACACATTTCTCTTCTTCCTTTCGCGGATCTGATGGGTGAACTCCACAAGCATGATGGAATTCTTTTTCGCGATCCCCATCAAGACGATCAGGCCGATAAAAGAAAAGAGATTGAGAGACTGACCGAAGAGCCACAGGGCGAGCAGCGCGCCGGTGACACTGAAAGGCAAGGCCATGAGCACAGGAAAAGGATGAATGAAGGAATTGAATTGCACGGCGAGGATGAGGTAAGCCACCAGCACACCGATCAGCAAGGCTCCATAGAGACTCGCAAAAGCTTCGCTGAATCCAGCCGAGGCTCCTTCGAGAGCAAAGGTATAAGCAGGCGGCAAAATCTCTTTGGCGATCGCCTGCGCTCGCTCGAGCACGGCGGATTGAGACTGGCCTGGAGCTAGGTTCCCATAGACGGAAACGGCTCGCTGCCGGTTGACGCGCGAGATCGACTGCGAAGCCTTTTGCTCGGATACGGTAACCAGCTCCGAGAGCGGAATGAGGTTGCCCGCGATGTTTCGCACGTAGATGTTTTTGATATCAGCAGCCGACTTAATATAATTGTCAGGGAATTTAAATCGCACATCATACCGGCGACCTTCAGAGGTATAGCGACCCTGGCGCAAGCCCCCGACGCCAGCGGCGAGAGTCATGCCGACCGTATCGACGGCGACGCCGCGTTCGGCCATCGCCTGCCGATTGGGTTTGATCACCAATTCGGGTATGCCGGCCCTATAATCCGTATCGAGATCGACCCCGAGCTTTTCATCTTCCAGCCGTGAGATTAACTCCTGGGCCTTGTCACTGAGTATCTTGAGGTCAGGTCCCCGCATGTTGATGCCGATAGGATTCTGCCGACCCGAGCTGAGATTGCGCGAGGAAATATCGCGCATGCTCATGCGGATACCTTTGACTTCTTTGAACTTGGCGCGCAGCTGATTCATCACTTCGATATGGGTGATCGCGCGCTTTTCCTTAGGCACAAGACGCGCCGGAATGAAGATCTGATTGACCCCGGAACCACCGCCCCCTCCTCCGCCGCCGCCCCCGACGGAAACGACAAAGCTTTCGACGGCGGGAACCTGGCGAATCGCTGCTTCGATCTGCTTGGAGAGTTCGTTAGTTTTTTCTAGCGAGGTGCCCGGTGGCGCTTGGCCACTGATGATCAGGATGTCCTGATCCTGCGGAGGAATGAATTCTTGGCGAATCTTGGTGATCAAAAACAGAGACACCCCAAAGGCGAGCAGCGAAGTGACGACGACGGTCCACTTCCAGCGGAGAGTCAGCGCGAGCACGCGTTGATACTGATGCGCAAATCTTTCGAAGAGGTGATCGAGCCAAGCCTCGAAACGGCCGATCTTCGGCTCATGACTGAGAAAAGCGGCGGCGCGCATGGGCGTGATGGTGACAGCTTCGAGCAAGGAGAGGAGGACAGCCGCAGAGATCGTCACGCCGAACTGAAAGAAGAATTTGCCGATCACGCCTTCCATAAAAATGACGGGAAGAAAAATAGCGATGACAGCGAGCGTCGCCGCTGTCGCCGCAGGCAAGACTTCTTTGGCACCATCAGCCGCCGCTTTGATCGATCCCTTGCCCATGCGGTAATGCCGGACGATATTTTCGAGCAGCATGATCGCGTCATCGACGACGATAGAGATGGAGAGAGTCAGAGCCAGGAGTGTGAACAGATTGAGGGTAAAGCCGGCAAAATAAAGGATGATGAAGGTACCCACGATCGAGGTCGGGATAGAAAAAAGAATATTGAGCGCGGCTTGAAAACTACCGAGAAAGAGAAAACAAATCAGGATGGTGATGATGCCGGCTACCCAGAGCTTTTCAACGGTTAGATCGACGGTAGACTTGGTAGAACGCGTAAAGTCCACGTTGATGCGATAGCCAAAGGTCTTGGGGAAGCTCGCCGCCAGCTCTTTCATCTTGTCCTGGATCGCTTCTGAGACGACGACCTCGTTGGTGCCGCGCTGCTTCATGATGCGCAGAGACACGGTTTGCTTGCCCTCATAGCGGGCGAGCCGCCGGATATCGGAGAGTCCATCTTCGACGGCGGCCACATCCTTGATCCGAATCTGAGCGTTGTGAATCAACTGTCCGCCGCGACGCAAAATCTTGATATTGCCGACCTCGGAGGTATCCTCGGCCTCACCGAGCCATCGCACGCGCAGCTCGCGATCACCTTCGGTGAACTGGCCCGCGGCACTCTCGGTATGTTGCGTCTTGAGCGCATCGACCACATCGCTGACTGTCAGCTCATACTGGGCCAGCTTTTTGGGATCGAACCAGATACGCAGATTGCGCTCGCTAAAACCACCTATATCGACCTGACCCACTCCGGGTAGAAAGCGCAGCTGATCGAGCAAATAATTCTCGGTCCAGTTGAGAATTTCTTTGATATCGGTGTCACCGTAAACGGAAAGGATAATGATGGGATCTTCTTCGGGATTTTGCTTGCGAATCACGGCGGGATCGACGCCGGGAGGAAGCCGAAACTGGCTGATTGCCGACTGGACTTCCTGCAAGGCGACATCGATATTGCGATTGATGTCAAACTCAAGGGTGATCCGTCCCGACCCCTGCGAAGCGTTCGAACGCATCTCTTTGATGCCTTCGATGGCCAGCAATCTCTCTTCGAGGGGATCGAGTAGATCCGCTTCGACGACTTCCGACGCGGCGCCTTCGTAAGTCACCGATATATTGAGGACGGGAAAATCCACATCCGGCATCTGACTGATACCCATTCTGTTCAGGCTGATCGCACCGAACAAGATGAGAGCGAACATGAGAACCCAAGCAAACACCGGCCGACGCAGCGAAAGATCAATCAGATTCATCGCATCCTCCCTCACAGCACTTCTGAAGAGGATAAGGATAAGGGATGGTGGGTTCAATCACTTTCACTGCTGAAAAACCGCTAAGTGCCCCATTGCAGTGAGTTTAAGACGGATCATGAAAGCCCTCTATGGGCATTTGTCCCTGCTTTTCTCTCATAAACTGGAATTGCGCGTGAGGAGGGAGGGGGAAAGAGGAGAAGTGGCAAAAACGTGAACAGTCCGCCAGGCTTGCGATCTACGGTTTTGTGTGATACAAAATGACTTGGTGGATGAGAGTTTGATGAAACTCGCGTTCCCTCGTTTCCTGCTGAACTGGTATGCGCGGAGTTGTCTATGAAACGCTTTGATCCCCTCTCTTCTATGCCTCACACTTTTATTTTGTCCCTCATCGTGCTCACAGGAGCCACGGCTTGCCGGGGGAAGTCGACTGATCTTGGCGATGAGAGCACCACGGCCAGCGTTATCATCTCTGATTTAGAAACGCAGGCCGATGACGTGGCTTGGAAGACTCTCGAGTTGAAGGTCCAACGCATCGCCCCCACTCCTCTCACGCTCGAAAAAAAGTTTGATAAAGCCGCGTTCGCAGCGGGTTCCGCCAGCGACTTGAGTTTGAAGGTCGAATACGGTGACTACAAGATGGCCCTCAGTTACAAAGAT
>CANJJY010000180.1 GCA_947474445.1 Oligoflexaceae bacterium | reverse complement strand
GTATCTCGGTCTGAGAGCTCGCGATGCACCTTCGATACGGCTTGCTCGCCGCCCATGATGCCGACGATCGCTCCGCGATGAAACCAATCCGGAAGACTCTTCATGCGACCGGTGACTTCTGTCAATCTTTCGAGCAGAGCGAGCGGTTGATCGCCGGTGAAAACATCGCCGCTGAGTCGATGAGCCCAGACGCGAGCTTCAACGCGATCGCTCCGCCTGAGGTCAAAGTACAGATATTCTTTCTGATCGAGCGTCAGACCTCTTTGATGATTGGTCACATAAGCAGGAATCGCCGTATAGGTCGTATGCCAATCGCCGGCGGCACCAGGCGACACGAGATTGACGATACCTGTCGCCGGTTCTAATGCGCCGCGGAGGTGCCCTTGCTCCTGGCTAAAGATAGGCACCAGGCGGCCCTTCAGATCGAGGTAGGTAAACTGTTCGCCAAAGCCGAAGAAATGCTCGTCTTCGTCACTCGAGTAAACAAGCGACAGGCGATTGATGCTCGATTCATCGAGAGCTCGTCCAGCGCGATCGAAAAGCTCCAAGGAAAAATGCACGCGACCTTCTGAGGCCTGCGACCACTGCAAGAGATAACTCAGATCACAGCCGACTCCCACGAGGCGACCGCTGAGAACCACCGCCTCGCCTGCGGAACCGATGCCATCAAGAGTTTGATGATAGCAACGCCGGCTGTTCTCGCCTTCACGTGGGTGATCTTTAAATGTAAACGAGCCGCGCCACTGCTTGACCGATTCATCCCCGAGAGCTGCCAGCACAAACGATTCGCTGGGGAGAGTCGACCAGATCGCCCGGGACTGTCCCCTTTTGTGGAGAACGAGAGTCTTTCGTTCAGCATCCCACTTCAGCAAAAATGCTGAGCCGACCGTGACCTCGCGCGATGCAAGTGGACTGCTCAAACGCGTGGGACCTGAGGCAATATCCCAAGCGACTTGACGCTCAGAATCACCAGCAAATGCAGCTCTCCCAGGTCCACCCAGCCCGAATCCGGCACAGATTAGGAACCAAATAAAACGCAATGACACGACGTGCTCCTCGAAGACTCTTGATGAGAATCCCGTCTCTAACACGAGGGTTAAAATTGTTCAAAAGGTTCCTCAGCGCCCTTTAGCGCGCCTGAGGCAAAGGAGAAGAAGCAATTTCTGACGCAGCAATCCGATGTCTTTTTTCCGTGCTGGCAGCCAACCATGCGCGCGATGTGGCCAAGGCCTTCGCGTCGGCAGGCCCAGGTCCGAGAACCTTGAAAGCCATCACGCGCAGGAGATGAGCATCCAGATCGCGCGGATTCTGGCGCAGCAGAATTTCGCTTTCGGTCAAGACTTGCGGGGCCTTATCGTTGATCTGATCCTGCAAGGTATAGAGAGCGTGCGCGGCCTTGATGGTCGCCACCTGCGGTCTATCGTCGTTGGCCAGGAGCGTTTCGATGAGAAAAGCGCGCGTCATTCCCATCATTTTTTGACAGCCTACTTCACGCGCCGGGAGAGTTTCTGCGGCATTTTCACAGACATTGCGGCCAGCTTGGGCTGCGGCAGGGAGGCAGATGGGAGCGAAATTGAGATCACGCTTCAGCCAAGCTTGGACGGCTTGGTCAGTTCCGCGGGAAATTACAGTATGATACAAGGCTGCGCAGGCTGATGGCGCACTCAGATGGCTCAAAAGCTTCTGGACCTCTGCGCCGTTCATGGGGAGAGGACGGTTGAGTTCTGTGGCGAAAAGTGATTTGGCAGCGACCACTTTCTCCTGTGGATGCGGCAAGGGCAATTCGAGCACGCTCAAAGGAGGCTGAGAGACACAACCCAAGGTCAGAAAGAGTGCGTCGAATAAGAAGAGAAGATTTTTAAACTGACGCCAAGATAACCGCACGACACACCTCCGCCCGCTAAGCACGTGCTGGCTCAGTGAACAAGACCCGTGCCGTCCATGTCAAGCGACAGATCAAAAATCATGAGAAAGTCGGGGGAAGGTGAACACCGGGGCCCATCAGGCGGCCCCTCAGTTTCCACTTGAGCTAGAGGGTGGGGACCTTAGCGGCTTTATCTTTCAATCGCATTTGAAAACGGCGGGCTAAATAGACGACGAGTCCAAGGGCGATGAGACTAAAAACAGCAATTTTGTATTGCTTAAAGTAAGCGAGGATAGAATCCCCGTAAAAAGCCACGAGGAGCACCTGAGTGGGAACGCTGATACCGGCGGCCAGGGCATCGATCATAAAAAATTTGGTAAAACTAAGGCCCATCATACCGCAGGCAAAGTGCCCAGGAAAACGGATAAACGGCGTAAAACGAAAGACGCCAGCTGCCCAGATACCGTATTTGCGGGTCCATAGCGCGACTTTATCCATGCGCTCCCGATAGCGTGCCATAGGACCAAGCTTCAAAAGTCGCGTGCCAAATACCCTTCCCAAAAAGTAGACGAGACAATCGGAAAACATCACCGAAAATAAAGCCACTCCCGCCGCGACATAGGCATTGACCGGAACTGCTCCTGGATAGGGTGGCGGATATTGGTCGGGGACCGATGCTACATAGCAAACCAAGCCCGCACTGATGAGGGTCAGTTCTTCAGGCGCAGGAAAGCCGAAACCAGACGCCAGCATCAAGAGGAAGATTCCACAATAGATGATCATAGGCTGATAGGCGTATTGACTAAACAAGGTGAATAATTCTTGTTCGGAAAAACCCATTCGAAGTTCCTTATCGCTGGCGACTCTATCCACTTGCAGGCGACGAATCCGCCGCGATGGCCACGTAGAAGAGAGAAGGTCTCAGTGATACCATGATTCAATATAAAAAGTTAGAAATTACTGAGAATTTAAGCCCCCATGCAAGCACCCTGAGGAGTTTCTAGGCCAGCATTGAAGTCGATTCCCCTTCCTTATTGTATCGCTCAGGCTTGCCTTGCGGGAGAGAGCGCCCTAGGCACTATCTACCGACCGTTTGCCTCACCCGCTTGGCACAAAGTCAGGTCTTCAAAGCTGTATATAGGGCGCCCATCGGCGTAGAGCCAGGCGTCGGCAGTGATGGACTGTCTTTCGTGGTCGATATTCTTAACATGCACTTCATATTGCAACTCGTCCGCTCGCGGCACGACCTGTCCGCGATAGGTCCAGCGATGAGGCACGGTCCCATCCATCGCCCACACCCGCACGTTCGGCCAGATCCGGTGCGCTTCCGCCTTGAGCACTTGCTCGAGAGCTTGCAATCCCAGTGAGCCGGGCATGACAGGATCTTGGTAGAAGTGAGCTTCGAAAAACCATTCATCGGCTCGCACGCGCTTGCGACCATAAAGGATGCCCGCTTCATAGCGACCTGCGGGAGCAAAGGTCTGATCGATGTGATCGACCATGACGAGGGGAACCCGCGGTAGGGCCGAAGCCTCGGGATAGGTGCGATCGATCGCGAGGTCAGGCGGCGTCCAAGCCGGATGTCCCCTTAGTCCCACCTGCTGCTGTAAGGCTTCTTGGGAGAAAAATCCGAAGCTCGTTTGCCCTTGATAAACCAGACCTTGCGCATTGTGCACCGCGAAGGAGTAATCTTGAATAATCATGTCACCCGTGCGACTGATCTTCGTGCAGGCGACATCGATCCAAAGCGTTCCCTCGCCACGGCGCACGATCTGATGCAGGCGCGCATCGCCCGATAGATTCCTAAACGCGAGATCGCGCGGGCTGAGCAGGGCTGAACCCATATACGCGGCCATGAATCCGCAGGGCTGCAAGGCGATTTCGACCAACACCGCCAGCGGCATGGTCCCATTGCCTTCGGCTTCCCAATACCAGGCGCTATCCGGTGCATCGTAGGCCGCTCGCAAATGCGTCCCTACGTTCTGGGTCATGAGCGGACCCTCGACCCGTTCGATGCGATCGAGAAACTGAAAAGGCGGTCGCGGCAGTCGAGCAATCTTCCTTTCTTCATCAAATACTTTGTAGATGGGGCCGAAGCAATCCGAGGGTCGACCTGAAGAAAACGCTAGAATCTGTTCGTAGGTAAACTGCGGTGGTCTTGCCGCTTCAGGAGCTCGGGCAGCCGCCTCGCCCTCAGTGACTTTGCGCTTGTTCCAAAGTTCTTCAAAATAAGTCTGGCTTAGACCGCTGAGACGCAGACTCATATCGGTGATGTCGACGATGTCTTTGCCATCAGCGCTCATCAAGGCATCGCAGAGCACGTAGGGCTCAGGTCCATACCCGATCTCTTTGATTTCGATATCATAACGGACCTTTTGGGTATCGGCTAAGACCTGCCCGCGGCACTTAAGCTGAGACCACACTCCCGGTACCGGTTCAAAACAAAGTTCAGAACTTTCTCCGACCCAACCGAGGCGCATGAGAAAAACACGCAGGGTATGGAGGCAGCATTCATACATGAGCGTACCTGGCATCACTTGGTCATCAACGAAGTGGCAGGTGAGAAACCAATCGCCCGGGTGAATATCGGCCTCGCCGATGATGCGTCCGAGACCAAAGCGACCGCCTTCTGGCTCCAACGAGATGACGCGATGAACGAGGCGCATATCGCCGCCCGGTAGACCCATGGGTTCACTGAGGAGCTCTGACAGTCCAGCAAATTCAGGACCGAAAGCTTCTGCATAAGCTCCGATGCGCAAAGCATCGAGCTCTTGGTCGCTCAGACTTAGAGCGGTCATAGGAACGAAGGGTTTGAACTCTCCCTGAACGCGACCCTTTTTGGGTGCGAGCTGCAGCTGACTCCGCTTGATACCGCGTCCGGCTTCGAGAGCGGCCGAATCAAAGAATCCGGCGCAACCATCGCGCATGCTCATCAAAGCTTCGCCGGCGATGCTCGCTTCAAAGGCAAATTGGAAAAACAGCGTACCGCCCTGCTCAAAGAAGCGTTTGATCTCGATGTGATAACGAATCACTTCGCCAGCACGCGGCAAACCCCGATGGAAGGTGACCTGTGCATCGAGAAGTCGATAGACCGCTCGGCCTTCCGTCCGAAAATCAGCACCCAAAAATGAGGCTAGCATCAGATCGGCCTGTCCTGATTCCACAGCGATCGCCGTTGGCATCCGGCCATTTTCCAAGTACCACGATTCTGGAAAAACATCGTGCTCGGTGACCATGCGCCCTTTACCGAGACTCTTGGCTTCGCCTTCTAGACTCATCACGCGATGACAAAGGAGTAATCTCTCATCGGGCAAACGCACCCGCGTGGGATGCTGATCGATCGCAGCGAATGCGGAGCCAAAGACCTTGCCGATCAAACCGCGCGCAAACTCCTCGCAGGCGCCATAATCATAGAGAGCTTTTTCCGAGGAAAGGGGTGCGCGCCAGGCCGCAGGGGCAGCGGCACGAGCGGACTGACTGCCATCGGGGAGCAGAGACGATTCAGACTTCGGCCTTTCTTCATCGCTTAGATAATGCTGCAAAAGAGATTGAACCAGATCATCATTATCGACGCGACAACGAAGAAACTGCTGATGCGATGCGATGTGAGACGTTTCCTGAGCTATCAGCTGACGTGCGAGCCTTTCTCGATCGAATCCACCCAGCGCTGATGTCTCTTTGGCTACGCGCTGATCGAGGAGCGGCTGATCTTTATCCGCAGGTGGAATGGTGAGAAGGTGCTGACCTTCAACACTGGGAAAGGCTGTTGATGAATGGGTACCAACCGGAGTTTCTGTAGGTGTTACGCGGACGGTCTCAGAAGCTCTTGGACTGTTCCGATGGATGTGTCCCTTGCCATAGGGAGTGGCCTCCAGCCACGGATCGATCGAAAGATCGCTGCGCAAAATCGTATGACCAGCAGCTGGCGCGGGAGCGAGCGATGACGGGCGACCCTGCGGCGACAGCCACTGCAGTTTCCAGCTGCGCGGACCCTCTTCGCTTTCATGGCAGATGAAAGAAGACGCTACCGCCGCGCCGCTGGCCTTTTGAATCGCTTGATAGAAGGACACGAGACCTTCCGCTGCGCCTCTGTGGTATCGAGAAGAAGGCGTCGATACAGTTTCTTGGCTCTGAGAAAAATCGCCTGCATCGAGGGAGAAAAGCGGCGATAGACCGAGTTCCTGAGCCTTCGCTTCGCTCATCAAAGCCAGAGCCACTCCGCCATCGGCGGTAGGGCGAACATCACCTTCTTCCCGCGCCTGATGCCGACCGCGAAAACTGCTGGGAAGATCGAGAGCGAGGACGACAGCCGCCTCCCAAGCGCCTTCTTTGATACCAGACCAGGCGTGGGCGAGAGCTTCCATACCCGACTTTTCGCGGGCCGAAAGCGTAAACGATGGTCCACCCAAACGCGCTTCGCGGGCGATGCGCGAGGCGACGATACTGCCGAGAGCTCCGATGACGCGATTGGCATTCAAGGGCGGAACGAGCTTATCCTGCCAGGCGGCAAATGTTTCATCGCGGTGTCCCCGCGGACGATCGCCCTCGAGAGCCCAGCGACAGGCGTAAAGATTGGTCATCGGATCGAGCTCGAGTCCGATCAAGCAGGCCGTCTCTTTTCTCAGCGAGTCCGGCCATGCTCTGAGATCGAGGCGATCGGCCAGCATCAAGCCAAGCAATTGCTGAGGCAAAGCCTCCTGCAATTCGGCCGGCGGAATACGAAACTGCTGAAAACCAAATTGAAAGCGATCGATCGCGGCGCTCCCATCGTCTGCCAATTGATAGGACGCTGCCCCTTGCTCTTCCGGCAGGATCGCATGCATCGCCACGGCGACGACGCGCTGCGGCGCGGCTGTCTGAGACTTCTGCTCGAAGTGCGCTTGGGTTTGGCCCGGCTGATATTCTTCGATCAAAACATGGGCGTTGATGCCGCCAAATCCAAAGCCACTGATCGCGGCCCGACGCGGTTGATCGCTCTTTTCGGGCCAAGGTCTCGGAGTCTGAAGAACCTGAAAGGGGCTCACATCGAGAAGCGCCGGAGCTTTTTCAAAATGAGCCGTGGGTGGAAGACTTTTTTCTGCCAAGGCCATCAAGACTTTGGCGAGGCTCGCAGCGCCGGCTGCTGTCAGCATATGTCCGACTGTCGGCTTTACGGATGAGAGCACAGCGTGGCGTCCGCGCTTGCATCCGCTCCAGAGTTCAAGCAGGCTTTCTAATTCTGTTTTATCGCCGATCGGCGTTCCGGTCGCGTGGCATTCGATCAGATCGACGCTATCAATGTCCCAGTTGGCTTCAGCATAGGCGGCTCGCATCGCGCGCACTTGCCCTTCAGTCGAGGGAGCCATGAGACGCCCTTCCCTATCGTTGGACAGGCCGATGCCCCGTATCACGGCGAGGATGCGATCATCGTCTCTTTCTGCATCAGCTAAACGCTTGAGAGCGAAAATACCGCTTCCTTCCCCGACCATCAGTCCATCAGCGCCTTGATCCAATGCCAGGCAGCGCCCGCCTTTAGACAGGGCTTGCAGAGCGGAGAAACCAACCTGCGTGTACAGACTCGAAGGTCGACTGACTCCTCCGGCGAGAACCAGATCGAGCTCGCCGCGCTCTAAGGCGCGACTGGCTAATTCTAGAGCATAGAGCGAAGATGCGCAGGCGGCATCGAGAGTAAAAGCTGGGCCCCTAAACCCAAGCGCCTGCTGAACGAACAAAGCGACGGACGCAGCAGGCGTATTATTGAGAGGGTCTTCTGCAGCAGGCTCAAGTGCCGTCGCGGCCGATCCCATCTGATGGCGGAGATCTTGGTAGGCGCGAGCCGCAGAAGCCGCGGTCGGCAGAGCGATATTGCCCAACATAATGCCACAGCGCTGCCGCGCGAGCTGATCGCGTCCCTTGACGCCGACCCACGCTTCCCGCGCTGCGGCTAGAGCAATGATAAACAGAGGATCGAGACCGGCCAGACGACCCGCTTCGAGAATCAGGCCTTCGGCCGTCTCATCGATCACTTCATCGTCAACTTCATAGACGCGATCGTGCGCGATGTGATCGCGGTCTCGCTGCATCAACTGGGCGCTCTCGAGCGGCCAGCGCGAAGGCGATACAGATCGTGCCAGATCACGAGCCGCTGCGACATGCACCCAAAACTCTTCGAGGGTTTTGGCCTGAGGCAAGCGGACGCCCGCACTGACGATAGCAATATCCATGATCCAAAACCTCTTAGCTTAGGCGAACTCTCTAGAGACAGGCTCAAATTAAAGCGTGACGTCCTGAGCCGCCAGCGGCGGCAGGCGATTTTGCCCGAAGGGAACTTTGAGTCCCGCATCGGCGACCATTTCAAAGGTCGGGACGCTCCAGAGCAAAGTACCGGTCTCGTCGTAGACGAAGGCCCGCATGTGCAGGACCTGCCCATGTCGCTCGTAGCAACTCAGCTGCAGCCACACCCGCGCATCGTGCGCGACTTTTGCATGAACGTGCAGATGACGCAAGCGACTCGGCAGACAGCGCTGCCCCAGTTGTTCGCTGCTCCAGACAATCGCGCTTTGAAAGATGGCGTCGAGCAATGGAGCCGCCACATTCCATTCGGTGTCGAGTCCAGATTGAGCCCAATCCTCAGGCTTACCCTGCAGGGCCAGGATCGCCCAGAGTCCGGCCGCATCGCAGTTCAAGACTTGTTCGATCAGATGCAAGCTTTCCCCCTGAAACAAGATGTCTTCGTAGGGTTGCAAAGCATCCTGTTCGGCCGGCATCCAAGTAGGTAAGGCCTGGGGTGCTTCCGCACTGCTTAGCAAACTCTGTGTCAGAGTCATTCGCGCTCGAGCATGGGAACGACTCGCCGATCCCGCGCCGCGGGCAGCGATTTCGATCTGCCGCTCCGTACCGATCGTC
>CANJJY010000179.1 GCA_947474445.1 Oligoflexaceae bacterium | reverse complement strand
CGGTATTCAACCTAACATTTTGGTTTGTCGAGCGGATCGTCCAGTTCCTTTAGATCTCAGAGAGAAGATCGGGTTGTTTTGTAACGTTAAACCAGAACGAGTCATCGATGCCTGCGATGTCGATACAATTTACAAAGTACCCCTTTATTTGCATGCGCAAGGACTTGATCAAATCATCGTCGATGCCTTGAATATCTGGACCCGCAGTCCAGAACTCACGGACTGGCATCGTATTGAAGAGGCTCTCGACAATCCGCGAGCCAAATGCCGCATCGGTATCGTTGGGAAATATGTTGATGTCATCGACTCTTATAAATCGATCAGCGAAGCCTTGACCCATGCTGGGATTGAGCATCATACGCGCGTTGAAGTCGTGTATTTCGATGCGGCCAACCTCAACAATGAAAATGTCGCCGAGCAGCTCAAAGGGCTCGACGGGGTCATCGTCCCCGGAGGCTTTGGCAATCGCGGGATCGAGGGCAAGATTGCTGCCATTTCCCATTTGCGTCGCAACAAAATCCCATTTTTGGGAATTTGCTTAGGGATGCAGCTGGCTGCTATTGAGTTCGCCCGCAATGTCCTTAAATTGGAGCGGGCCGATTCTCAGGAATTCAGCCCCGAGACCCCAGAGTTGATTATTCATCTGATGGAAGATCAAAAGAGTGTAACCACTAAAGGTGGGACGATGCGCCTCGGAGCTTACCCCTGCAGTCTGCAGGCTACTTCCAAAGCTCATCACGCATATGCCCAGGACGTGATTTCAGAAAGGCATCGGCATCGCTACGAGTTTAATAACGATTACCGCGACCCTTTCAGCCGCGAAGGGATGATTTTTTCCGGCCTGTCTCCTGATGGGCGGCTCGTAGAGGTCATCGAACTTGAAGGGCATCCTTGGTTTGTTGCCTGCCAATTTCATCCCGAACTCAAAAGCAAACCCATGAATCCACATCCCCTATTCAAGGATTTTGTGCGGGCTTCGCTGCACTATCACGAGCAAACGGTATGACAGAGATTTCTATCGTTGAATGGGGACGCCGCGCTTTGTTTGACGAAAGTCAGGCTTTGAAGGCGGCCGCACTGCGGCTGGACGATAATTTCAATCGAGCCGTTGAGCATGTTGCATCATTGCAAGGTAAGGTGGTCGTGTGCGGGCTTGGCAAATCTGGGCATGTTGGTCGCAAGATTGCGGCGACCTTGGCCAGTACCGGGACGGCGGCTTTCTTCCTTCATCCTTCGGAAGCCTTGCATGGCGATCTCGGGATGTTACAAAAAAACGATATTCTCCTCCTCGTCGCTTTTGGTGGGGAGACACGAGAGACCATCGAAGTCGCCAAATTTGCCAAACGACAGCAGATACCTATCATTGCGATCACTGGTCGGCCGCAGTCCTCTCTCGCGCAGGTGTCTACCTATGTCCTCGATGGCTCGGTCGAGCGCGAGGCCTGTCCTCTGAATCTGGCGCCCACCAGCTCGACGACGGTTGCGATGGCGCTCGGCGACGCCTTGGCGATCGCATTGATGCATGCGCGTGGATTCAAGGAAACTGATTTTGCCTTGTTTCATCCGGACGGCAGTCTCGGTCGACAGCTATCGCTCGTCAGTGAGCACATGCAGCGCGATCTTTTGGAGCTACGAGAGGCTGATTCCATCGCTCGGGTACTTGAAGTGATTACAGCCCGGAACTTTGGGATCGCTGCCGTTTATGGACTTCAAGGCGAACTCGCGGGTGCCATCACTGACGGTGACCTGCGACGGGCGCTCCTGACCAAACAAGCAGCCGTCTTTTCCCTCAAAGCTTCCGATCTCATGAGTCGACATCCCAAAACGATAGGACCGGATCGCTTAGCCCTCGATGCAGTCAAAGTGATGGAAGACCATCGCATCACTTCCCTTTTTGTCGTTGACGCACAACAGCGGGTCTTAGGCCTTATTCGCATGCATGATCTTTTGAAAGCCAAAATAGTCTAGAAGGCCTTGACAGGGTGAACTTGAAAAAAGACCAGAGAACTTCCCAAACTTTGGTCTTTTCCTTGCAAGTCCGACTTCTGACCCCTCTTTGCCTGTGATAGACTGATCCTACCGAATGTGCATCCCAGGAGCGCTTGGAGGGATCGATGGGTAAAAATATCATTGTCGCGCTATTTATCCTGATGGTCATGTCGGCAGTTTATATCTTTGTGGGTCGTGAATCTTCTTTACCTTTGCCTGAGCTCGAACCTGGGCAGCAGCATCTCCCGCGGATCCAGCTCGAAGAATTCACCGTTTATAAGTACGAAGGACACAAGGTTCTCTCAACCTTGAGTGGAAAAACTGCGTTTTTTCTCGATCCCAATACGCTCGATGTACTTGGCAGTATCCAAGGTCAAAGCCTAGATTCACCCAATAAGGAGTTTTTTACGGCCGAATCCTTGCGAGTAACGTTCGCGGCTAAGGGGCTGTCTGATCTATTAAAGAACAGCCGAATTCAACGCACCGAAATAGAAAATCAGGTCCGCTTTGGATATCAAGATCACATCCTTTTTACTGAATATGCCAAGTATCTCAACGATCAAAGCTTGTTGGTTTCTGATCTTCCGGTCCAAGTGAAAGGACCTCGGATGACGATGAAAGGAGCCAAAGGTTTTGAATATAATACCGAAACGACCGATCTAAAATTGTATGGACCTTTGGAAGGAGCCTTACTTGGAACTGGTCAATAGGACAAAGCGGCGAGCTTCGATTTGGGTATTCTGTTGGGCTTCGGTCATCTGCTTTACTGTGGGTCATGCGAGCGCTGATATCATCGACGATGTTACTCAGTTGGAAAAACCCAAGAAGAAAAAGAAGCCGGAAAAAGAGGACGAGGAAGATAAGGCGGCGTCGCCAGAGCAAGCCACCGTTCCTTTGTCGAATCCGGCTCCCGTGCCGGCGGTAACCCCTACCCCCCCTCAGCAAGTTCCCACGCCCCCTTCCCCGGTGGCCCCTAGCAAATCCACCGATAGCGCTAAAACCGAAGCGCCGTCCACGGGTGCTTTGGGAACAAGCGGAGGCAAGAGCAAGTCTGGAGTTTCAAATAAGGACAAGGAATCAAGGCGGGATTTGCCCGTTTACTGGAAGGGTGATCTAGCAACCTATTCACAGAATGGCACTCAGATTCTTATTGATAAAAATGTCGTGATTACCCAAGAAGACGTTCGCCTTCAGTCTGATCAGGCGAAAGTAAAGGTTCTGAAGGGTGGTGTTGGTGAAGGCGTAGATTCCGCAGAAATGATAGGCCGCGTGAAGGTGGCCCGCTCGTCTAAAGATCCCACGCAAAAAATGACGGCGCAAGGCGATCGAGCGTTCTTCGATAATTCGGGCCAGATCGTCACGATCGATGGCAATGCCAAACTCTGGCGCGATGGTCACCTGATCGAAGGAGACCGCATCGTCTATGAAATTATCAGTGGCACCGTAAAGGTCGACAAGGTTAAGGGCGTTGTTCAGCCCGAAAAGGCTCACCAATGAACGAAACCGGTTCACTCATGCTCGAGGCGCAGGAACTGCGTAAGTTTTTCAAAGCTCGTGAAGTGGTTAAGAAGGTCTCGTTCAATGTACGGCAAGGCGAAGTTGTTGGACTGTTGGGTCCCAACGGTGCGGGTAAGACGACCAGTTTCTATATGGTGGTGGGGCTCCTCTTTCCCAACGAGGGTCACGTCACGCTCGGCGGCCTCGACATCACCGATCAGCCAATGCACTTGAGAGCTCGCCTCGGTATCAGCTACCTTCCACAGAACATGTCCATCTTTCGTAAGTTAACGGTCGAAGAAAATCTGCGTGCAATCATGGAGGTGGTTAAGACACCTGTCCATGAGCGTAAGGATTTCATTGAGCAATTGCTGAGCAAGTTCCAGATCACCCACATCGCAAAGTCCCTCGGCGCGTCACTTTCGGGCGGAGAACGCCGTCGCGTAGAAATAGCTAGAGCGCTGATTATTAAGCCAAAATTCCTGCTTTTAGATGAACCCTTTGCAGGTATTGACCCCCGTACAGTTCAAGAAATCCAAAAAATTATCGAAAAGCTAAGAGACGAGGATGGATTAGGCGTCTTGATTACTGACCACAACGTAAGAGAGACGCTCGGCAGTTGTGATCGAGCCTACATCCTCACCAGCGGGCAAATTATTGCCCATGGAAACCCAGTGGATATCGCGCAAAATCCGACGGTGCGCAGCGTCTACTTGGGAGAAAATTTTAGAATGTAGTCGGACGAGTGATTTCTGGGCCTCATCCCAGAAAACGAATGGTGAAACGTATGGCCTTGGATCTCAAACAGTCACTCAAGTTAAGTCAGCAACTGCTGATGACGCCACAGCTGCAGCAAGCCATCAAGCTGCTTCAGCTGTCGCGGCTTGAACTTGAAGAGTTCGTGACCCAGCAGCTTGCCGAAAACCCCGTTCTGGAAGAGGGTGTCAACGAGTCGAGCGAAGAGCGTATCCTTACCGAACGCGAACGCGAACGAACCGAAGATCAAGTTGTCAGCGAGCGTATGAGCGAAGCGGCAAACATCGTCGAATCAATAGGCGAGGAAAAGCCTGGTGATCTCGATTGGGAATCCTTCAACCGCATCCAAGATTTCAATACCGCTCCCAGTGCCAGCACTAAGAGAGAAAGCGACGATGAATTCCCGAGTCACGAGAATGTCTCGCGCAGTGGCACTCTTCAAGAATATCTGCTCGCTCAAATTGGTGAAATGAATTTTGATGAGATGGAAACGCGTCTGGCTATCCTCATCATCGGCAATATTGATGATCGGGGTTATTTCCAATCCTCTATCGACGAAATTGCTAGCGCGGAGCAAGTAGCGGCCGAGCTCGTTGAAGATATGCTCGATGTAGTGCAGCATTTAGAGCCAAGTGGTATCGGGGCGCGCGATCTGCGTGAGTGTCTCATGATCCAACTCCGCTCGGGTCGCCTTAAAAATGGTGTAGTCGAAAAAATCATCGAAAATCATCTAGTTGAGCTCGAGACGCGCAATTTTCAGCAGATCGCCAAGATCATGAAGCTGCCACTTGAGACCATCATTGAGAATGTTCAGATCATCGCCGAGCTGGAGCCTATTCCAGGTCGCCAATTTGGGGGCTTGGAGGCGCATTTCATCGTTCCCGACGTCTACGTCTTCAAGGTGTCGGGCGAGTGGGTCGTCACGCTCAACGATGAAGGTCTTCCTCACATCAAGGTTTCCAAGATGTATGAGAAGATGGCTGATAAAATGGCTGGAAACAACAAAGAATATCTGCAGGATAAGCTCAAATCCGCCCATTGGTTGATCAAATCAATCCAGCAGCGGCAAAAGACAATTCTGCGCGTCACGGAAAAGCTGGTTGAACGGCAAAAAGAATTCTTCGAAAAAGGCGTCGAGAATCTGCGGCCCATGGTCCTGCGTGATATCGCTGACGACATCGGCATGCACGAATCGACCATCAGTCGCGTGACAAGCAACAAATACGTGCATACCCCTCAGGGAATTTTTGAACTCAAGTACTTCTTCAATAGCTCGGTATCGATGTCCACCGGAGATTCGCTGGCGAGCGCCTCGGTAAAAAAGATTATTTCCGATATCATCGGCAAAGAAGATGTCAAGCATCCCCTAGCCGATCAGAAAATTGTCGAAATGCTCGAGGAGCGAGGCATCCAGCTCGCCCGGCGAACGGTGGCCAAATATAGGGAACAGCTGGGCATTTTGCCTTCAAGTAAACGCAAGAAATATTTTTAAGCGGCGAGGTTGGGCAGACAGCATCTATGACGGGAAACAAGGACATACCTCTGTTAGTGATCGTCACGGGGTTGTCCGGGGCTGGAAAGTCGACGGCGATAAAAGCTCTGGAAGACCTCTCTTTTTACTGCATCGACAACCTACCCTTTGACCTCGTCGAACAAGCTGTCGAACACCTTCTCACAAGCCCCTGGGCACCCCAACGTTACGCCCTCGGTATGGACGCCCGCGATCGCCGATTTTTAAGTGGCTTTGCAGGCCTGCGGGAACGCCTTAAAGGTCGCATTGAACTCGATGTTCTTTTCTTAACTGCCTCCGATGAACAGCTGGCGGAACGCTTTATTACGACGCGACGCAAGCATCCCATGCTCGATGTGGGCGGCGAACTCTTGGCAGCTATTCGTCGGGAGATCAATGCCTTACGTCCTATAGAAGATTTGGCGGACGTTGCCTTTGATACCTCAACCTGGTCGCCGCATATACTTGCGCGCAAGGTCGAAGAGCGCTATTCGGGGCATACGATCGGACGCCTCATGCACGTTACGGTGACGAGCTTTGGATTTAAGCATGGCATGCTTAAACCCGCCGACACGGTTTTTGACGTTCGATTTCTGCGCAATCCCTATTTCGATGCGTCACTGAAAGAGAAGACGGGACTAGATCCTGCTGTGTCGGCATATGTTTTTCAAGACCCTCTGAGCAAAATCTTTCTTGATAAAGTTATCGATTTGCATCGATTGCTTCTGCCCGAATATTTCAAAGAAGGTAAACACTACTTTCGCATGGGGATCGGTTGCACGGGCGGTAAACACCGCAGTGTTGCCATTGCTGAGAGACTGGCGGTTGAGCTAGCAGCCTGTCAAATCCCGCAGATTGCGATCAGTGTGTCCCATCGAGATATCGTTGTGGGATTAAAATAAAATAGAGCTCGTCTCAAAAAAAGGCGAGCTCTTCATTAAGAATAAAAAGGGTGTCGTCTCGAGACTGACACCCCATCGGTTTATTCGTAAGCGGACATATCGGGGCACGTACAAACGAGGTTGCGATCGCCGAAAGCATTATCGATCCGGCCGACGAAAGGCCAAAACTTGTTTTCCTGGACCCAGGCTTTGGGAAAGGCCGCTTGAGCGCGATCATAGGGTCGATCCCAACTGCCTGTCACGACAGCAGCTGTATGCGGTGCGTTTCGCAAAACATTGTTGTCGCGTGGTACATGGCCTTGCTCAATCTCACGGATTTCCTTGCGAATACTGATCATCGTTTCACAAAAGCGATCGAGTTCGACCATCGATTCCGATTCGGTCGGTTCTATCATCATGGTGTTGGGGACAGGCCAAGAAACTGTTGGAGCATGATAACCATAATCAATCAATCGTTTGGCGATGTCGTCGACACTGACGTCAGCGCTTTTCTTAACTTCTTTCAAATCAATGATACATTCGTGGGCGACGAGTCCCGAGCGACCTCGATAGACGACAGGAAAATCTTGATCGAGGCGCTTTGCCATATAGTTGGCATTGAGAATAGCCACCTGGGTGGCTCGCTTCAGACCTTCGGGGCCCATCATGCGAATATACATCCACGAAATAGGTAGAATGCTGGCGCTGCCCCATGGTGCTGCCGAGATAGGGCCCACACCTTCGTTGCCGCCCATTTTGATCAAGGGATGATTTGGAAGGTAGGCCGCCAAATGACTCTTAACGCCGATGGGTCCGACTCCCGGACCCCCGCCGCCGTGAGGAATGCAGAAGGTCTTGTGAAGATTCATGTGACAGACGTCGGGACCAAATTTTCCCGGTCGGCAGAGGCCGATCTGAGCGTTGAGGTTGGCCCCATCCATATACACCTGTCCACCGTGCCGGTGGATCGTGTCACAGATTTCGACGATATCTTCTTCAAACACCCCGTGCGTCGATGGATAGGTAATCATCAAAGCCGACAGTTGGCTGGCGTGGGTAGCCGCTTTTTCCTTGAGATCGCTCAGATCAATATTGCCCTTATCATCGCATTTCACGACGACGACCTGCATTCCCGCCATCACCGCACTTGCGGGATTCGTTCCGTGAGCTGAGCTTGGAATGAGACAGACCTTCCTATGATCTTGGCCACGGGCTTCGTGATAGCGCTTGATCACTAGGAGGCCGGCATATTCGCCTTGAGCCCCTGAGTTAGGCTGCAGGGAAATAGCATCGAAACCGGTACAGGCGGCGAGATACTCTTCGAGAGTTTTAAAGAGCGTCTGATACCCTTCCGTCTGATCGAGAGGAGCAAAGGGATGCAGGCCGTTAACTTCTGGCCACGTGATCGGCATCAACTCGGCAGCTGCATTGAGCTTCATGGTACACGAGCCTAAGGGGATCATCGAGCGCGTGAGCGAAAGGTCACGGGCTTCGAGCTTGCGCATGTAGCGCATCATTTCAGTCTCTGAGTGATAAGACTGAAACACAGTATGGGTGAGGTAAGCTGATGAGCGGCGCAGAGAGGCAGGGATCACTTCTTGGGCATCGCGCGCGAGCTCACTGGTGCTCGGTAGCTTTTTTCCCTTACCAAAAATTGCGATCAAATTTTCAATTTGAGTCACATCGGTCTTTTCGTCGAGGGAAAGACCTAAAACGTCTGATCCCGTCCGGCGCAAGTTGATGCCTGCCGCTAAAGCTGCGGCAAAGATCTCGTCAGCCGTCTTGCTGTCGAGTTTGATGGACAGAGTGTCAAAGAAAGTCTGGTTTTGGAGCGTTAAGCCCAGCTTTTGGAGGCCAAGCGCCAGCATCTGGGTGAGGGCATGCGTGCGCTCTGCAATGCGCTTCAGGCCCTCGGGTCCATGATAAACGGCATACATAGAGGCCATAATTGCGAGGAGAACTTGAGCCGTACAGATGTTGCTCGTCGCCTTGTCGCGGCGGATATGCTGTTCGCGGGTCTGTAGAGAAAGCCGATAGGCAGGGCGTCCTTGGGCATCCTTCGATACTCCAACGATGCGGCCCGGGATGCGGCGCTTGTGCTCGTCTTTAGTTGCAAAGAAGGCCGCGTGAGG
>CANJJY010000178.1 GCA_947474445.1 Oligoflexaceae bacterium | reverse complement strand
CTTGGTCTAAGCCTCGCACTTTTGAGCTGGATTGCGCCCGAAGTTCGTGCCGACGAGGTCTGGACGTCAACCCGCCCTCTTTTAGAGCAGCCCGTTCCCGAAACTGCCGAAGTCCGCATCCCCTTAATTGACGGGGTTCGCGGCATCGTGGTGCGAGCGTTGAACAACCACGATTACGCTAAAGCCGTTATGACAATTCAAGCCGACAAAGGGACCAAACCCTTGGCGCAATCGGAAGGGATATTAGCGCCGCGCGATCGCATGCCAAGCGCAGGCGATGCCGAGGTGGCTCGCTCAGAAGTCACTAAATCTTTTGGCAAGACGGCTCAAAAGGAAACCCGCCTTGATTTCGTGCCTGAACAACTCAAGAGTGGTCTTAGTTTTACCATAGGAAATGCGAGCCCCACTCCTGCTTCCCCTCGTCGCGATGACGTTCGATATGGCTTGATCGTGACTAATATCGAACCAAGCACTCACTCTTTAAAACTTGCCTCACTTAATCCCACGACTGACTACGAAATGTTGCCCTATGCAGGCAAAGCTCAACTTCACTATGAAATCGGTCCACTCAGTCCAGATCCCGGACCCGAATCCTATTCTATCATCGCGCCCCAGGAAACTCCTTCGTGGTCCGCGGCCCCGGCCTTTCCTCTTTTTCAATTTAAGGGCAAGATCGCCCCTTCAGGATTGCCCGACGCTAGCCATCCTTTACCTGCTCAAAAGATCAGCATGGATCAAGTTCAAGGCTATTATAGTCTCGAAGCAAAACTTGAGAGTAAGACGACTGCCACGCACCGCATCCGCATCCCCTTGCTTTATCAAAACGCGCATTTTAGCCAGGAGCGAGACAAAGATCTCAAGCTTAACAAAATGGCCTTGGAAAATATCTACACCAACGGTGGCTTAAGCTGCAATTTTCAAGACTTCACGCTTGAAAGTCGCTACCAGGCCGGAATGGTTTATGCACGTCCCCAGCAGTCGATCGAGCTTTACGCACACATCCCTAAAGCTGCGCTCAAAGATAATTTCTGGCCTCAGCATCGCTGGGAGCTGAAGATCGAAACTTCTTTTTAGTTTAACTCATGAGAAATCCCTTTTTACCTAAAACCCCTGAGGGTTTCCGGCAGGCAATGTGGGAATTTTACTTCCCATTTTTCCTCTGATGAGCAGCTACTCAAGCGCCTTAAGTTGGCCTTTTTGGTGCTTCTGAGAAGTCATACATAGACGAACCACCTCCCTGACTTTATAATAGGACGAAGGCCCTAAAGGTCTACGCGAAGGAGAGGCGTTGGCAGCCGAAACCCAATCAAACGACAATGCGGTTCTGAAACAGCGAGCTCGACGCTACGTCTCGCACGCTTTGGTGGAAGTTCGCCGCATAAAGTGGCTGCCTTTCTTTTGCCAAAGTGCCGTTCTTCTCGATATCAGCACGAGTGGGTTCAAACTCGAATTCACTGGGGAAGTGCGGGCAACACCCGGTCTGCAATATTGGATTAACATCCCCCTTGCACCCTTGGGCATTCCTGCCCCAAGCCGCCTTATCTGCCACTGTGAAGTGCGCTGGTTCGATGATCACCGCTATCGCATAGGTGGCACCTTTTTAGGTCTCACCAAGACCGATCAGATGCTCATAGAACAGATCGTTTCGAGCCTGAAGACCCGCGGTCAGCTCTAAGTCCTCTCGGTCCCCCGTTGATCCCTTTTAAAATTAGTGTTGAAATGCCGACTCGTGTCTTTTACGGGTCCGCGGCTCCTTCTTTTTTACCTTGTACAATCGAAGAAAAGTCCCCAGAGTGGATGCACTATCGAACTACAGGACAAGCGGGAGAATACTATGTCCAACGTGACCAAATATAGGGCTCGACTCCCTGATGGAAATGGCAAAGCAGTTTTTATTGATGGCGTGCGAACACCGTTTGTCAAGTCGTTCGGAGCTTTTGAAAAAGCCGATGCACTTGACCTTTATAGCCGAGTTGTCGCGGGCCTGCTGCGCAAACTCGGACTTAACCCTGAAGCGATTGACGAAATCAGTGCGGGCGTAGTTGTGCCGCAGACCAAGAACGGGAACGTTGCACGCGATGCAATTATCAATCTCGGACTGCCCGATCATATTCACGGTTATACAGTCAATCGAGCTTGCGCCAGCAGCCTCCATACTATTGCTGATGCGGCCAAGAGTATTGCCTTTGGCCACCCATTTAGCACATTGGCTGGCGGTGTTGAAGTCCTTAGCGATGTACCAATCGTTTATTCAAATGAAGCCCGTCGCTTTTTATTAGCTCTCAATAAGGCCAAAAGTCCTACCGAAAAGTTGGCTCTACTCTCCCACTTTTCTGCAAAAGACTGGCTCCCAAGGCCTCCAGGCTTGACCGAACCGTTGACCGGATTGACGATGGGCGAAAGCGCGGAAATCATGGCCAAGCTCAATGGCATTTCCCGCGAGGAACAGGATCTTTTCGCTCTCGCCTCTCATCAGAAAGCGGCCGAAGCTCAAAAAGCCGGTCGTTTTGATGAAGAAGTCATCCCTATTTGGGCTCCGCCTGGATTTGAATGTATCGACAAAGACAATCTCATTCGTGGTGATACGACTCTAGAGAAGTTAGCTTCTTTGAAACCCGTCTTTGATAAAAGCTACGGCACACTTACGGCCGGCAATTCGTCTGCGCTCACTGACGGAGCAGCGGTGGCCCTTATCACCGATGAAGCTGTCGCCAAGAGCCTCGGATTGAAACCCAAATCGCGCATTAAGGACTTTTTCTTTGTGGGAGTCGACCCTAAAGAACAACTTCTCATAGGACCAGCCGTTGCCATTCCCTATCTCTTGAAAAAGAACAAGTTGAGTTTTGCTGATATCGATCGCTTTGAAATTCATGAAGCCTTTGCGGCTCAAGTCTTGAGCTGCTTGAAGTCAATGGCATCCAAAGATTTTTGCGAACGCTATTTCGGCGACAGTCAGGCCTTTGGCTCTATTCCCGAGGACAAGCTCAACGTGAATGGCGGTTCTGTTGCCATCGGTCATCCCTTTGGTGCTACAGGCGCTCGCCTCGTAACCAGTCTTTCTAATGAATTGATTCGCAGCGATAAAAGCCTCGGATTAATCGCCATTTGCACGGCTGGAGGCATGTCGGGTGCAATGTTGATCGAACGATACGCATAAACAAAGGAGCTCGACCCGTGACGCAATATTTTAAAGTTGAAAAGACGAGCGGCAATGTACAAATTCTCCGCCTAGGCGCTCCCGATAAGCCCGTAACTGTTTTAGGCGAACCTCTCCTTCGGGAGCTCAATGATCTTTTGGATGATTTAAGCGACAAAACCGATGTGGCCGGGCTTGTCATCATCGGCAGTAAAAAGGACTTTGCCCTTGGCGCCGACATCAACGACATCGCAAAGTTCACCACGCCTGAAGAATCGAGAGATGGATGTTACAAGATGCAGGGCATTTTTAATAAATTAGAAAAGCTGCCTTTCCCCACCGTAGCAGCTATCGATGGGCAATGTTTAGGGGGCGGCCTTGAATTGTCTCTCGCCTGCACTTGGCGGGTGGTCACAGAAAAAGCCACTCTAGCTTTACCAGAAATTCAATTGGGGCTAATTCCTGGAGCTGGTGGCACCCAGCGTCTGCCGCGGCTGGTTGGGTTGCAACCTGCTCTTGATATGATTCTCACAGGCAAGAGGATACCTGGAAAAAAAGCCGTACGATTGGGACTTGCCGATGCCTGCGTCCACCCATCTCAGCTTGAAAAAGTGGCTATGACCTTTGCTTTGCGCAAAAAAGAGAAAAAATCACGCGGCCTGTTGCCAAAAATGCCTAAAAATATTAGCGCTGAGCTCATTCATTTGGCCACCGAAAGTAATCCGATCGGTCGAGCCATTGTTGAGAAAAAAGCAAAAGAAATGGTCGATAAAAACACCAAAGGGTTTTACCCTGCCGCATACAAAGCTCTCGATGTCATTTTCGGTGGTTTTGATAAAAAGCTCGAAAAAGGCCTAGAAATCGAGGCGCGAGCGTTCGCAGAACTGGCTCACACTCGTGAAAGCAAAAGCTTAATCCATCTGTTTCATGCCACGACCGCAGCCAAACGCAACGTGAATGCTGAAGCAGGCAAAGAGGTATTTGGCGATGCCTCAACCCAAACCGTCGGGGTCGTCGGGTCTGGATTCATGGGGGCGGGCATAGCAACCGTGCTGGCCGACAAAAATGTCCGCATTCTCCTGTCTGATCCCAACAAAGATTCCACCAAACGTGCTCTGGCCAGCGCTCACAAGTTCTTTGCTAAAAAAGCCAAAAAAGGTCGTCTAAAATCTTTTGAGGTCTTGCAGAAAGTGGCCCACATTACCCCAGGTCTGAGTCCTCAGGGCTTTGAGGTCGTGGATGTGGTCATAGAAGCCGTTTTTGAAGATCTTGGGCTGAAGCAGGAGATTTTAGCCCAAGTGGAAAGCCGAGCTCATGCCAAGCAAGTATTTGCCAGCAATACATCTGCATTGCCGATATCTAAGATTGCTGCCAAAGCTCAATTCCCGGACCGGGTGCTCGGTATGCATTTTTTCTCACCTGTCGAAAAGATGCCACTGCTTGAAATCGTCGTGACTCCACAGACTGCACCTTGGGCCATTGATCGAGCCTTTCGCTTGGGTGTGAAGATGGGCAAGCAGATTATCGTGGTCAAAGATAGCCCTGGATTTTATACGACTCGAGCCTTGGCGTTCTTTCTTGCCGAAGCTGCACTTATTCTAGAAGAGGGCGCTAATATCGAGGAAATCGATCAAGCCTTGACCGATTTTGGCTTTCCTGTTGGACCCATTACCCTCATGGATGAAGTAGGCATTGATGTTGGTATTCACGTCCTCGATTCGATGCGCGATGCCTTTGGTGATCGGATTCAAACGCCCGCGGGACTGGGCGCGATTGAGCGATCAGGGCGCTTAGGACGCAAGAACGGCAAAGGATTTTTTGTCTACGCAGAAGGACAAAAAGGCGATCCTGATGAAACGGTCTATCAGCTGATGGGCGAGCGCACCTATACGTTTATTCCGGCGGAAGACATAGTTCAACGTTGCGTGCTTGCCTTCGTCAACGAAACAGTCCGTTGCCTCGAAGAGGGTATTCTCGCGTCGGCCTATGACGGTGATATAGGGGCCGTCTTCGGACTGGGCTTTCCCCCTTTTCTAGGCGGCCCACTCAAGTATATCGATGCCGAAGGGCCCGAGAAGATTATGCATCAGCTGCGTACTCTTGAAGAAAAGCATGGGGCGCGCTTTGCTCCGGCTCAGCTGCTCAAAAAAATGGTCGAGCGCCAAGAGAAGTTTTTTCCTGACGAAAAATAGATCTGCGAAGTCTTCCCAGAGCCCCTTCTCCTTTAAGTCTGGAAGGGAAGGGCTCTTTTAATTCACTGGTAGAAAGTCACAATAAAATTAGATCGGCAGTCGATACAGATGGTTTTTTCGCCAGCCTTTTCCGGACGCTCAAAACTTTGATAGCCCTTGCACTCCGGACAAAAGCAGCCCCAACTATTGGTTTCATGATCGTCTAGTTCTGCGAAGACACGTTTCATGGCCTCTCCTCTTTCGGAAAGTTACAAAGTATTTCTATCCCCACCCTGCTGCCGGACAGCTCCTGCCAAGCTTCCTATGGCTAGCGCGAGAGCAAGGAGCATTCCACTCGATCTGATAGCATGCTTATCTATGATAATTGGATGAATCCTCTGCGCTTATCTGAAAAAGTGATATTTTGAGAGTATAGATGTACGCGATAGACTGTCTTTGAGAACCTGCAGGATCAAGCGAGAGACTGTAGGATTGCGTCTACAGCGAAGAGGACCGGGAGCGGAGACGGCAAAAGGCGGCGAACCTTCTCCCTAACCAAATAGACAGCGAACCGAGCAAGCTTCCAAAGACAAACCCGGCAAGAATATCGGAAGGATAATGGACTCCGAGATAAACGCGCGACAACCCAACCATAATGGCACAACTCCACGCCACGGCACCCTGGCGGTGACCTTGAAGAAGAAACCACATCGTCGCAAAAACGGCTGCGTTAGCTGCATGATTACTGGGAAAGCCATACATACCACTGCAGCTATCGACAATTCGGACAAGGTGTTCAACCCGACAGGGTCTTAGCCGCGCTACCCAAGGTTTAAAAATGTAAGAGGCCACCATATCACTCAAACCGATGGTCAGACCAATCCATGCCACTTGGTTCAATTGCTGCCAACGTTTCTTTCTCAGGCCATCGAACACAAAATAGATCAGGATCAGATACCAGGGCCATTCCGCGGACCAGAAGCGCATGATGAGGTCGAGCGTCATATGCGCCATTTTTGCATTAATAGCGTTCAGAAGGTATCGGTCGAGAAGCAGAAGGTGCTCCAAGGTCTCTCCAACTGCATTAAGAAAAGTGTAAGAAAATAAATTGACCAGCCAGCCAGCCCATGTTAGAAGCTCACCATATCATACAGAAAACAATCTGAACATGTCTGGCAGAGAACGGGAGAGGGCTTCCCTTTTCGGGAGAGGGCGGCATTTACCAATCGAAACTTTTCAGAATTTCTTCTGACGATTTGATCTTTTTGCGGTAGTCGACTGTCGTTGGTTGCTCGCTTGGCTGAAGGTCGAGCACAGGACGCACAAAAGAAACACGGGGCACCAAATAGCGACCTTTCACGGCCACCTGTTCGAAAACCATGCGAGAGATCTTCTTAGGACGCACAGTTTTTGGTTCCCCCTCTCGACCCTTTGCCAGGTTCGGTTCTTTACCCAGAGGTATCGGATCGCGCATGGCAGGTCGCCCTTGTGCCTTCTGGCCTAAGGGGGCTATTTCAACGGGCGCATAAGGGACCTTCGCCTCAAAGAGGTACTGACGTCGGCCGAGAGGCAACCGCTCGACAGTTGCCGCGACAAGGGCTCCAGAAATCCCCAGTGTCATGCAAAAAATCAATGTAAATCTCATGGCTTATGCCCCTTTCCCGATATTCGAACCGGCTCCATCTCTTCGGTCTATTCTGTCAAAACTTGAGACACTCAGGTCGGGACCGATTTGAGCCGATATCCCTTCTAGGGCCGACAGAGACTTCCAGCTTGGGACCGACGCGCATGGCAATGGCTTTCTTACTCGTGGAAAGAGGCGAACTGGCTGGTAGCCGGATCGAACTGAAGCACTTTCCCGTGTCTATCGGTCGGGATCCCAGCAATGACATCGTCCTCCACGATACAGAATCATCGCGGCATCATCTGAGAATTAAAAAGCGGGGCAGGCTCTTTATCTTGGAAGATCTTGAATCTCGTAACGGAACCTATATCAACGGCGATAGAGTTATCAATGCGACGATAGGAAACGGCGATCGCATATTGGTGGGTACGACTGAATTTGCTTTCGTGGCACCAGACAATGGCATTCATATCGCAACGGACTTGATGCGCTTTGACATGCAACTCGATGAACCGGGGGGCATAAAAGGTCCGATCGAAATGGAACACCCCCACCCCCATCACATCCGTCGCGCCATACGCCTCGATCCGAGTCAACTCGCAAACAACGTGATGAACAACAGTAGCGCGATCAACGAGATCTTTAACTACCACAGCAATCTGATCGTTATTCGCGACCTCAATGAATGCTGCAATACTTTGCTCAAGAGTATCGGTAAAATTTGTGACAATGCATCGCGCGCGGCTCTCTTTATCTGGTCCGAACAAAAGCGCCAGCTACTGCCTTACGCGATCAAAACATTTACCGAGCAAAAAAGCTTTCTTTTGAGCAAGAGTGCTTTTGAAGACGCCCTATCCAGAAAACAGGGCATTCTACTGAGCGCAGAAGCCCGCGCCACTCAAAAGGGACGAAGTCGGGTTATTTTGCCAATCGCGCATAGTGATGACATCATCGCCCTCGTGCATATCGAGATCGACCACCCGACAGAATCTTTCTCGATGCCCCAATTGGAAACCGTACAGGCGCTCCTGCAACGTTCGTCATCAATCATTGAATCAATGCTCTTACGAAAAGAACTCGATTCCTGGCTATTTGGTATTATCGATACGATGATGAGTACGATAGAGGCAAAAGATACGTACACACGGGGCCATTCGGAACGAGTGTCCGCCTACAGCATGGCCATCGCCGACGAACTTAAGCTCCACAAGGACGTCAAACGCCTTCTGATGATCAGTTCTCTGTGCCATGATATTGGTAAGATTGGAATTCCAGACGCTATTCTTAAAAAGGCGTCAATGCTAAGTTCCGAAGAATACGGCGAGATCAAGCTTCACCCGACCATCGGAGCCAGCATACTCTCGCATCTTCCCAACGCCCAGCGCATCATCTCAGGTGTAAAATATCATCATGAAAAATGGGATGGGACAGGTTACCCTGAGGGATTAGCTGGCGAAGACATTCCTTTTTTTGGGAGAATTGTAGCAATATCTGATGTTTTCGATGCTATGGTATCTGGCCGATCTTACTCCGGCTTTATGGAACAAGAAGAAGCCGTCGAGCGCCTTAACAGCGAAGCTGATCTTTTCGATCCTGAAATTCTCAAAGCTTTCGTGAGAGCCTGCGAAAAAGGTACGATCAGCCTTAAAACATCGACGCAAAACGGGGATCTTGATACGCTTCTTGGTGCCCAAACAGAAATTACCAAAATCCGCAAAAAGTAAACCTACCCCAGCAGATTGGCTCTCGAGTATCCAAAGACTTGCCACCTCAGTATAATAAGAATGTACTTCCAATTTATGGCGTGAAGCGGTAGTCCCGCCGTTTCAGTCTTCTACCTTGAAAAAAGAAAGGAAAGCCTG
>CANJJY010000177.1 GCA_947474445.1 Oligoflexaceae bacterium | reverse complement strand
TCAAACATTTCAGCAGGAGGCGTTTTTTATTTCAATAAAAACCGATGGGTATAAGCACGAGGCAGCTTTCTATCGACCCCAATCCGCCTATACCCAGCGGAATCCCAAAAACTTCAATCATCTGTCACTTATTTGTTCAAGAACCCAGCCGCACTTCGCGATTCCCATTTCACAATCTGCCTTTGGGTATAATTCGGTGGGTATCGCGCTTGGATCTTACACTCCACCTTTTTCCTGGCGATTCTTCCTTTTTGTCTTTACTACCCGAACTCTTGCACGAACTCGAAGAGAGTTTTTTGCCGAAGGCTAAAGCCAAAGGCCTTCCAATCTTTTTCGATTGGTCGACTCTTTTGCCCGACACGATTCAGTCAGATGCGCTCAAACTCAAACAGATTTTGAGCAACATCATCAGCAATGCGATCAAGTTCTCACGGCCCATGCCTTGACTGAGGAAAAGGAGCGCTCCCTGCAAGTGGGATGTGACGCCCCTCTGACCAAGCCTATCAATCAGAAGGTCCTCATCGACTGCATCGCACAATTTGCTGGCTGGCTCTTCGTCCGCGCTCCACTTCTGATTGCGACTCACCTCGAACAGCCTTCCCCCCAAGGGTTTTGAGTCCGCCAAAATCACCAAAACCGACCTCGCGCCACGCGCAAGTTCTTGCTCAAACCTTGGAATATTTATAGACTCACGCCGGCCAAGGCTCCTTATCCTCTTGGGGAGCTCGTGGCCAGGGGACATGCACAAGATTTACAAAGGACTACTCACGATGGCTGTACGTAAGACATTTTGGCTAACTTGGATCGTTTTTTCCGTATTTTCGTGGACGAGTTGGGCGCGCTCGGAAGATTGGACTAAAGATGGCTGGGAACCGGTCAGCGAAAAAGAAGGTATCAACGTCTATAGAAAAAGTTTCGAGGGCAGTGCTGTTAAAGGTGTCGGTGGCGAAGGTCTGATCGAAGCGCCTATCAGTAAAATCCTCTGGGTTCTGATGGATCACGAACACAAGCATGAGTGGATCGACAAATTTCAGCAGGCCTTTACGATTGAAGAACTGTCCCCCCTCGTTCACATTCAGTACGCATCGTTTGATATGCCCTTCCCTGTGACTGACCGTGATTTTGTGTATCGCTACGAATTTTCCGTCAATCCCACCGACAATGCCGTCGTGGTCGATGTGAAGTCGGTGACGCATCCAAAAGCCCCTGAAAGCACTTCGGTTGGTGTGCGCGGTAATATTCTGAGCGGTCGCTACGTCCTTTATCCCGAAGGTCCCAACAAGACTTTTGTAAAAGCCGAATACCTTGCCGACCCCAAAGGTCACCTTCCTGCTTGGGTCGTCAATCTGGTGCAAAAGCAGTGGCCCTATAAAACTTTGGCTGGCTTGCGGCGGCAGGTGGCCAAGCCTTTCGTCAAGGAATGGGACATCTATGAAACGCAGCTCCGTCCTAAGTTGAAGTTGGCTGCTGATAACAAGTAACGACGCGCGTGCGCCGGTGGCGAAGAGCTGCGGCGCATGTTCTCTCTCCCGTCCTTCCCCTTCAAAGTCTCAGAACTTCCCCACGATCGTGCAGAACCGCACTAGATTCGACCGCGTCTTTGCCTTGAAGATTGCTGACGCTGACGCCTATCAATCGAACCTTACGCGTCCCCACCTCCGTGTCCTCAAGCAGTTCCGCCGCCGTCTTCAGAATCTCAGTTGCGTCGTGCGTCGCTCCGTTTAGAGTCAGACTCCGGGTGCATCGGCTGAAATCGGCATACTTCACCTTGAGGGTAATCGTGCGTCCTGATAGCGCCCGACTCTCAAGCGCTGACGCTACCTCCTCGCTCATCTCCCGCAAGGCGAGCAGCAGTTCTTGTTTATCGATTTTATCGTGAGCGAAGGTCTCCTCGCGACCGAGCGATTTACGCTCGCGGTGCGCCTCAACTTCCCTGGTATCAATTCCCCGACTTCTCTCATAAAGCCAAGCTCCCATCGAGCCCAGCTCGGCATCCAATCGATCGCGACTCCAAGCCCAAACATCGCGACATTGCCTGAGACCGACCTCTTCCAGACGCTTTTCACTCGCCGGCCCAATGCCATGAATGCGGCGCAAAGGGAGATTTTCCATAAACCTCTGGACCTGCTCAGGCAGGACGACGGTGATGCCGGCAGGCTTGTGAAAATCTGAAGCGATCTTGGCCACGAGCTTATTAGGCGCGACTCCGGCTGAACCGCTGAGGCGGAGTTCGCTCTGAATCGCATTTTGAATCTTACGAGCAATCGCCGTGGCTAAGAGACCTTCCACGTGACCTGTTACATCGAGATAGGCCTCATCGAGGGACAGTGGTTCGATGCGTTCGGTGAAACGAGCAAAGATCGCGTGGATCTCTTGAGAGGCCTGTTTGTATTTCTTAAAATCCGGCTCCAAAAAAATGGCCTCCGGACAAAGGCGAGCCGCTTGAGAACAGGGCATTGCGGAACGCACCCCAAATTTTCTCGCTTCATAGCTCGCCGTGCAAACCACAGCGCGCGACTGGGGTGATCCGCCGACGACGATCGGCTTGCCGGCCAGCTCAGGTCGATGCCTCACTTCTACCGACGCATAAAAGGCATCCATATCAAAATGAATGATCTTGCGTTTCAATAAAGAAGGATGAATCTCTACATCTGCCACAAAATACCCTCACAGCCTAGCGTTCGAGGGCATTATACCATGCATAAATATGGGCGACAAGTTCATGAAGCCTGCTTCCGTCTTCTCCCACCGTCGCGGCTGCTCAGGCTCTCAGGCCAGTATTTTTTGAGCCGGCGCGCGCTGCTTTTTGATGGAGCCAGCTAAGCGTATGAGTATGAAGAGGTAGAGAGAAGGGAACCAGCGTTTCAAAAGCCAAAGAGGTCGATAGATGGCATGAGGCAAGATCATGAATGTGCCCGCTGCCGCCTTCCTCACGATGATGGCGGCGATATCATCGGCATCGATGCGCGAGAGAGTCAAAAGCTTTTTGACGAGCGACTCTGCCGCTGGATCGGGCGAACGCAAGCTCTCGATGAGATTGGTTTGAAAAAAACCAGGGCAGACGACAGAAACTTTGATTCCGAGCATGCGCAGCTCAGCGTAGAGGGTTTCCGACAGCGCGACGACACCTGCTTTGCTGACACTGTAACTGCCCATGTCTGCACTGTGCAGCAGGCCCGCCATCGAAGCGATATTGATGATGGTCCCATGACCTTGCGCTTTAAAAAGCGGTACAAACGTGCGACAGGCACGCACGACGGCCATCAGATTGATATCGAGGATCCACTGCCAGTCGACGATAGGCGCTTCGTCGATGGCACCATGGGCGGCGACGCCCGCATTGTTGATCAGGACATCGAGTCCTCCCCAGCGCTGCGTGACTTCAGCCAGGAGTTGCTCAAAACAATCGGAACTGCGCACGTCGGCTTGGTGGAAAAAACCCTGAGCGCCGAGCGTTTGGACGGCCGCCAGGGTTTCGCGTCCCCGCGCTTCGTTCACATCGACGAGGGCGATGCGTCCGCCTTTTTCTGCGTAGGCCAAGGCGAGGGCTTTTCCGAGGCCGCTGGCCGCTCCCGTTATCAAGACGCGCAGATCTTTTTGCATGCCATGCCCCCTTTATCGTCGATAGCTGGCTTAACATAGAAGCTTGACCAAAATAATTCTAGGGGGCAGGCCGCCTCAGGGAACAAAAAGAAGGCCGCTGCGCAGGGCAACGGCCTCCAGAGACTCATACTTGAAAAGAAAGTTTGTTCGACTGAGGACTGCTTCTGGACTTTTTACACATGATCAGTTGTCGAAGGGACGCCCGGGGGCGCCCTTGCTTCATAGGGAAGACTTCAGTTGACGGTGGATATTGCAGAAAGAGTGAAAAATCTTCTGCGGCAGTCGCTCAAGCCGGCTTTTCGGTGAGAAAGCGGCGTTCGAAGACAAAGGTCCCGAGGGGTAAGACCGAGGCTAAATAGCTGTAAAACCATATTTTCTTTGGCCAGGCATGGGTCGTTGCCGCATAATTTGCGGCCAAGAGATAAAAAAGAAAGAGGATCCCATGAGCCATCCCGACAACCCGAACGGCCTCTGGATAACCAGCCAAATATTTGAGTGGCATCGCAATGCAGAGCAAAATCAGAAACGAACTTCCTTCCAATCGTCCTACCCAACGCAAAATCTGCAGATTCAAGTCAGACCCTCCTCTTTGGCTTGTATGCTGGCCAATCGCGTTTCGAGATCGCGCAAACGCTTTTCATAATCTTTCAGACGTTTTACATAGACCAAGTTGCGGCCCCATTCCTTCTGCGGAACGGCCGGGAATCCGACGTAGGTCCCTCCTTCCGTGAGCGGAGTGACCACGGCGGTCTTAGCCGCAATCCGCACGCGATCGGTGACAGTCAGATGATCGGCAATTCCACTCTGTCCACCCATCAGGACCCATTGTCCGACTTTGGTCGAACCAGCGACCCCTGATTGCGCCGAAAACATGCAATTTTCACCGACTTCGACGTTGTGTCCGATTTGCACATGATTATCGAACTTGCATGAGTTCTTGATGAGGGTTTCCCCATTGGTGGCGCGATCGATTGAAGAGAGGGCTCCCACTTCCACGTCATCGCCGAGGCGAACGATCCCCATCTGCGGGATCTTGCAAATCTCTCCGCTGCTGACGGCATAACCAAAGCCATCGGCACCGATCACGCTGCCTGCATGGAGAATACAGCGGCGTCCGATGACGCAGGCGTAGTAGATGACGACATGAGGATAGAGCACCGTATCATCGCCGATGGTGACGTCTGCGCCGATGTAAACGCCGGGATATACGACGACGCGATCACCGAGTACGGCGCGCGCTCCGATATAAGCGCCAGGATGAACGGTGACGTCGCGGCCCAAACGCGCGCTGGCTTCTACAAAGGCTTGGGGACTGACGCCGGGCGTTCCGTGATCGATGCGATGAAAGAGTTGGGCGGCTTTCGCGTAGGCGAAATGCGGATCTTTGTGGAGCAGCTGCGGGCCCTTGAATTCTGGCACCACGTCCCGCGTGATAAGGGCTGCGGCCTGCGACTGAGCGGCGAGAGACTGATACTGACTGCTCGCCAAAAAGGTGAGGGACCCAGGTCCCGCCTGCGTGATACCAGTCACCTGAGCGATTTGAATGTGGTCGAGATCAGTGCCGGCATAAACGATCGTAGTCCCGAGGGAGCGATTAAGGTCGAGCAGTCGCATGAGCGTTCTCCCTCTCAAAATAGAGATCAACCAACTGAGCGGCTAAGCCCACATAAAGATCGGGAGTCATCGCCTGCAGACGCTTTTTTGCCTCCAGAGGGAGTTCCGCACAGCCTTCGATCAACTTCACGAGGTCGGCATGCTCCACTTTTTGTCCGCGCGTCGCTTGCTTCAAGCGTTCATAGGCATCGACCACTCCGTAGCGCCGCATACAGGTTTGAATCGCTTCGCCGAGAACTTCAGGGGCTTGCGCGAGATCTTTGGCGATGACGGGCGGATTGGCCTTGATCTTGGAAAGACCCTTGCTGAGCGAGAGATAGGCGAGAAGACTGTGGGCTAAAAAAGTGCCCCAGGTCCGCTGCACGGTCGAATCGGTGAGATCGCGCTGCCAGCGTGAAATCGGCAATTTCTCAGCGAAATGCTGGGCCAGGGCGTTGGCCACGCCGCAGTTGCCTTCGGCATTCTCAAAATCGATGGGGTTGACCTTGTGCGGCATGGTCGACGATCCAATTTCTCCCGCTTTGGTCTCCTGCTTGAAATAATCGATGGAGATATAAGACCAGATGTCACGGCACAGACCGATCAAGATCGTGTTGAAGCGACTGATCGCACCGGCGAATTCGACCATGCTATCGTGATTTTCGATCTGCGTGGTCAGAAGGTTTTGAGTCAGACCCAAGCGATCTTCGATGAAGCGTCGCGCGATCTCGACCCAATCGAGTTCGGGATAAGCCGCCCAGTGCGCGTTGTAGTTGCCGACCGCACCGCTCATTTTACCTTCCAAGGCGACGTCCTTCAGCTGAGAAACCTGTCGCCGCAGACGATGAGCGAAGACGGCCAGCTCCTTGCCCAGGGTCGTCGGCGAAGCCGTCTGACCATGCGTGCGGGCGAGCATAGGAAGATCGCGATAGCTGCGCGTCATGTCTTCAAGCTGCGCGATGATCTCTTGCATCGCCGGACCGATGACGGACTTGCGTGCGTCGGCGAGCATGAGAGCATAGGCGAGGTTATTGATATCCTCGGAGGTGCAGGCAAAATGGATAAAGGCCAGCGTTCGCGGATCCGCGCCGGCTTCGCTCAGAGTTTCTCGCAGATAATATTCGACGGCCTTGACGTCATGATTGGTCGTCTGTTCGAGAGTCTTGACGCGGGCGCAGGCAGCCTCGGGTACGTTTTCGATCAGGCGGCGCAAAGCATCCTGCACCTTGGGGTTCAAACGGAGCTCAGATGCCAACTCCGGAACCGCGGCCAGATGCAAGAGCCACTCAGCTTCGACGCGCAGTCGGTAGCTGATCAAACCCGCTTCGCTGACGAGGGGTGAAAGCGCCTCGAGTTTTGACCGGTAGCGGCCATCGACGGCGGAAAGAGCGAATAATTGCGGGTCGAGTGAACGGTTCAAGGGAAGGCTCCTTCTCGGAAAAATCGGGGAAAGCGCAAGAATTTTGAACAGGCTCGGAAGTCCCCCATCATATAGCACGAGCCTCTGCCCAGTTCCAGTGGACAGCTCCCCCGGCATCGGATAAAACGCCGAGGCATAGCTGGTTTTTTTAGGTGAACGAAAGGCGGTGTCCATGGGAAACGTAACCATCCTCGTCGGGGCTCAATGGGGCGACGAAGGTAAGGGAAAATGGATCGATATCTTGGCCGATCGAGTGGATATCGTCGCTCGCTACCAAGGCGGCAACAACGCGGGACACACCCTGTACGTCGACGGCCAAAAGGTCGTGCTTCATCAGATTCCCAGCGGCATCTTTCATCCCGAAAAAATCAGCGCTCTTGCCACTGGCGTCGTCGTCAATCCGCACCAACTGGTCGAAGAGATGAAGAAGGTCAGCCATCTGGTCACTTTGACACCAGAGCGGCTTTGGCTCTCCGCGCGGGCGCACGTGATTTCACCCTGGCATATTCATTTAGATGGCAAGAAAGAAACGGAATCCGCGCAGCCGATCGGCACGACCAAACGCGGCATCGGCCCCACCTATGCCGAAAAAGCAAACCGCACCGGTTTGCGCCTTGGCGATTATGTGAACACGGCTAAACGTGAAAGATGGTATGCCACGATGCGCCTGGAAACGCCTGGTTTTGCCACGCACCAGGAAGTCTACGCGGCCGAATGGAAACAGTTCGATGCCGCGGCCGTTCCTCTCGCTCCTTACGTCACCGACGCCGAGCTTCTCTTGCGCCGGGCGATTGCCGGAGGCTTAGGCGTTTTGATGGAAGGTGCCCAGGGCGCTTTGCTCGATATCAATCACGGGACTTACCCCTACGTGACGTCGAGTGAAACAGCCGCGGGCGGAGCCTTTGCCAGCGTGGGTTTTGCTCCGAAACAGATCGATAAGATTTACGGCGTGGCGAAGGCTTACGTCACGCGCGTCGGTGAAGGTCCTTTGCCCACCGAACTCAAGGATGCTGTCGGACAGCATATTGCCAACGTCGGCAAAGAGTTTGGCGCAACGACGGGTCGCCCGCGACGCTGTGGTTGGCTCGATGCAGTGGCTCTACGCTACAGCGCCGAGATCAGCGGCTACGATGGCATTATTCTCAACAAGATGGATATCCTCACTGGCCTCGATGAGATCAAGGTCTGCGTCGCCTATCAGCATCCTGAGTTAGGTCGGATCGAAGACTTTCCTTGGGATTTCGAAGTGCTCGCCGCGTGCGAACCGATTTACAAATCTTTTCCAGGTTGGACCGAAGAGTTACCGCACGGCGGATCCTTCAAAGATCTTCCGCACAATGCGCAGATTTACGTGCAAGGTGTCGAGGATTTGATCAAGGTGCCAGTGACGATGGTAGGTACTGGCGTCAATCGCCAGGATGCCATTTTTAAATAATCGGTGATTAATAGAGCCTGTTTAACAGGCTCTATTAAGAAACATTTCAGTCGATCTCTGCATCCAGACAAGCTCCACCCGACCCCAAAATCTGTCCCCCGAAAATCAGGCTTGGCTTGCGCACGACCAGCTCTTCCGAAAGAGGGGCCCAGATTTGCATCTGCGTCGGTGCTTCCAGAGCTTCGCCCTTGGTAAAAGGTAGGGAACCCGAGACAAAGGTGGCAAGAGTCGATCGTTCTTCAGGGCGGTACGTCGCGCTATGCGCGTCAGCGACGATCTTATAAACGGCGGTACCACTCGGTCCGGTCAATCGCTGCCAATTCATCACGACGGTTTGATCCGCATCGCTGATCTCGATATGAGCCTTGAACATCAAATTCTTGCCGAAGGGATTCAGCACGTTACTGGTATAAGGCCGCACGGTGCAAGTCAGGCTGCTCACGAAACGAGCGGGCAGACCGTCTCCGGCCATCGCTGCTTGACTCAGGCTGAGCAGAGACAGAGACGAAATGAGACCTAGTACTTTAATCCACGACGTATTCGCATTATTTTTCATGAAAGTCCCCCCTTGATAAGCCTTCGATTAACATGTCCACGGGGGCTAGAACAGAAGAACAATAATCTAGACGAATCTATCCATGAAAGGTATTTTCACGATCGTCATACATCTGTATGGAAAATCTGTACTTGTAATCTTTTGATTGCACTTGGCTAGCATGGCACCCTCCCGGCGCAAGTTATGATGTCGGAGCAAGCTTT
>CANJJY010000176.1 GCA_947474445.1 Oligoflexaceae bacterium | reverse complement strand
GTGATTAACGGTCTCGACCAGCGGGTTCGCTGTGGTGATAACTGTCTGACGACCGAGGATCACCTGGCCTTCAAAGGGAAGACCTTCGATGCCCCTCTGGGGCTCGAGTTCGTCCAGATGGAAGCGACTGCGGACAAGACACCTAGCTTTCAACTGCAGAATCGTCCGGCCCATCTGCGCTCCGGTTCCGATGTTCTCGTCCGCGGCCGCATCGCCGAAGTCATCGGTGAGGAACTGATTCTGCTCGATACCCTGGTGCCCCTCTATCTCCATATTGAGGGCCCCTTGAGCTGGAAGGTTGGTGATTACATCCAAGCGCGCGGCCTGCTTTGCTTAGTCCTCGACGAGAGCTAAACTTCGTCGGCCTTGGGCGGCTCCCCTTGGGGCCGTTCTTTCGAATCTTACGTCCCGTCTCGTTTCATGGCCTTAAAAGCCGAGCCCCCCCTCGTTTCACCCCTTTTCTCATTTAAGTGCACATTTAAAAAACGTGATAACACCCTGCATTAAATGCACTATCAAACCTCACTAAAGATTTCACCAAGGTCACCCGATAAATGTTTTGCACATTGCATAAGGGGACTCTAGATGAAAAATATGAAGATACATTCAGGTAAGGGCGGTTTGATTCTGTGGGATGCAGTCCTCGTCGGCGCTTTGGTAGCCACCTTAGCGATAGGCTGTGGCAGCAAGCATAAAACGGGGCTGACCTCCGATGAAGCGATCGCCGCCGCTGATGCGCAGCCATTAGAGGGAATCTCATCAATCGATCAGACCGAAAAAGACCTCGAGGCTCTGCCTCTCTGCGTTGTCTACAAGGAGGATGCTACCGCTATAGACGATGAAACCGAGACGGTGACCGAGCCCAAAGACGCAGCGGTACCGGCGACCGGCAATCAAAAGAAAAAGAAAAAAGATGCGGTCGTCGTCACCACTCCACCGACGACACCTCCCGCTACACCACCAGCGGACTCTGAAGATAAGGACGACAAGGCAGACGAAGAAAAACCAGCGACCTGTCGCAAAAACCCCGACATGCCCGGAGCGAATAGCCCAGCGCCTGCCAGCGATCCAGCTCCGGCTCCAGCTCCCGCACCGGTTCCAGCTCCTGCTGCTCAAGCGTCTTTGATCGAAGGTCAAAAAATTTACAAGGCGAACTGTGAATCCTGTCACGGTGCATTGCCGGGAGAAAAGCAGGGCCGGACCGCCGCTCAAATCCTCGCGGCCGCTTCAATCGGACCTCACAAAGGCCTTACGCCTTGGCCCGCTGTCAAAGCTTCGAGCCTGAGCCCTGAGCTCGCGGCCGCCTCTCTCGAAATGGCCCTCAAGTGAGAAAATGGCAAAAAGGCGGTGCAATGAGCCCGCCTCCCCTCTTGGGCCCGGCGCTAAACCCATCTATTGATTGATGGTTCCAGATTTCTCTCCGACTCACGCAATAATCTTATCCTTCGGGCGTCCTCAGGTGTGCGAAGTGTTGACGCCAAAAAAATCAGAAGGAAATTGCCCATGGTACCGCCACTCGGAGCGATGACAGGCACATCAGTCAGTCGTCCTATAGAAAACCTAGACCCTTGCTACATGATCCAACGCGAGTTTCTCGAAGCCGACAGTCCAGCCCGTATTTTGCGCTCGCTGTACACGGTGAATAAGAGCCAATCCAAAAAAGTGTCTTTGACCTACATCTGCCGCCGCGCGGGGATCCCTTCCAAAGGCTATCTCGCGTTTGTGATGTCGGGAAAACGCAAGCTGAACATGAAATACTGGGGCGCCATCTGCCAGACGTTCAAACTCGAAGGTGTCTACGAGCATATTCTCAAAACTCATCTTCAGCTTGAAGTCAGCGAATGCGCCGAATCTCGTCGCCTGCTCCTGAGTCAGCTGTCAACGCTCAAGCAGAAGCTGATCGAAACAGTTTGAACCGCCTGCTCATAGAGACACTCTTCTAGGGAGACTAAAGTAGAGGCGGCGTTTCCAGGATCGCAGCGATCACGGCGTGGCGCTGACTATCGATCTGTCCGAGCTCCAGGCTAGCCTCTAAGGCTTCCTTGATTTTCAAGGCGGGAACGGCATAAGAGAGTTCCGTCCAAATCGCTGGATCCTGCTTTGCCTCGAGCTGATCGAGATAAGCTGAACTTTGAATCTCAGGAATTTTCGGGATTTTTCCGGTCCAGATCAAGCCCACCACGGCGCCGTTCTCCCGGTCGATCATCGCCGAACCCGAATCGCCGTGCGACACATCACAGCCATTGGCAAAGGACCAGGCCCGGTAATCCACGGGATTGACAGCGTCGGGATCAGCGAGCAGGCGAAACTCATCGCGACCAGAAAAGACCCGGCAATCTTCGTCAGCATTGTAGACGAGCTCGCGCTTGGAGTTGCCGGCGATACCAAAACCGACAGTGATCAGGGCTTGGCTGCGGGAGATCGGCTGCTCGAAACGGAAGGGATTGCTGAGGGTCGCGAGCAGGGCTTCCTCTTGCGCGGTGACGGTGATCGCGAGCAGACTCAAGTCGACGCTGTCCCAGGTTCCGATGAACCTCGCGAGTTTAAAACTTTTGTCGATCACGGGCAGTTGAAACATACCTCCCAGACACGCAAATCCGGCCGGGCACACGTGATGATTGGTCGCTACGATATGTTCGCCAGCAAATTTTCCGAGATAAAATCCTGTTCCGCCGGATAGACGACCCGTGCCTTGAGCGATGCGTTCGAGACTCGGAAATTGGTTCATCGCTCCAGCATCGACTACCTTCTTTCCCCACTCACTGCCGATTTGATAGCTGAGACTTTCACTGCTCTTGAGAGTTGCATGTTCGCTGGCCGGACCGCAGGACCAGGCGAAGAGAGTGGCGAGGACGAGCCATGCGCGCATACAAAACTCCTATGTTTTGTATTATTGTCCGGCATGAACTCGGCGTAGCACAAGGAGATTCTAGGGTTCTGAAGTGGGATTCAGATAGGCGTTCCGCGGTCGTCCAACGTAGATGGCTAGAACCGCCGCACAGCTTTGATAGCTGAGTTCGCCTTTCCGCGCTTTGGCTTGACAAAAGTCTTCTAGGGCCTTGGCTAGGCACGCGAAATCATCGGCCTTGCAACGGGCAGCTGGGCTGAGACTCAAGGCGAGGGCGAGGCTACCATAGCGATGTTGCAAGGATTCGGCCTGTTTCCGCCGATAGTCACTGCCGCGACTCATCATCTCGTAGCGTTCGGCCGTGGAGATAAAACGCTTAGCGTTCAGATTCTCAACGATAAATGCGTCCATCACCATCAGGCAGGCCGCCCGGTTCACCGCATCCTTACAGATCTTCTCTGCGGATTCAGTCGAGCAACTCAAGGTCAGACTTGCATCGGAACTGCGGCACGTTCCTACAAAAGCTGCCTTCGCTTCGACCTCGAGGTGATAGACCTCGCCTGGGGTCATACTTCTAAAGGATTTCATCACATCTTCAAGATAATGCACACGCGCGGCGGCACCAGGCAGTTCGCCTTCCGCCCGCCCGTCCCAGGACGAAAAAAGCAGGATGAGAGACAGCAGTCCGCTCAGAAGGATTTTCATGGGCTCTTGTCCTCCTGATGATAGGCACGGCGAAAGCGGCTCACAAAGTGGGCGAGATGCGGCTGCCAGGGATAGACTTCCATAAAGCGCGGATAGTGCTCCAACCATTGATCACCAGCCAGGGCATCGCTGAACCTGAGCCACTCAAGCTTGGCTAGCGGTAAGGCCTCGCCGCCGCGCGCGAGCTCTTGCCGAAAGCGCTCTTCGCTCACACTGAGTGGCATCTGCCTATCGAGGTTATTGTAACTAAAGCCAGGAGCCATCGCCTGCGCGACGGCCAGCATCAAACTCTGATGAGGCAAGAGACCGTCCGCGCCGGGCTTAGGTAGAATGGCACTGCCGACGGTAAAGGTATGGGTACCGACCTGGATGTGTCCCGAGCTAGCTTCTGGCCCCGTCGTTATCAAACAGTGAAAACTCATCCTCGGTCTTTCTCCCTTCCCCTTCACGGCCGCGATCGGGGGAGATACCTCTCCCTTCGGCTCTACTTTCTGGGGAGCTCCCGCGATAGGAAAAGCTTCTTCGAGCCTCGCGCGTTCCAGCACGCGTTCGACCTCGGCTGTGAGCCGCAGCCGCGCGAGCGCTTCGCCACTGTCCTCTAAAAGTTCACTGCAGACCGTCGGCGCCGATTCCCAGTGAATCGTATAGGGCCGACAGTTATCGGCGCCGCCCCCAAGAGCGGGATTGAAGAGCAGATGACCCAGGGCGTCCTCGAGCTGGCGCCCCGCGTCGCGACCTTTTTCGAGGAAACTGAACCGCAGATTGCGGATCGCGTCCTGACAATGATTGGGATGCAGAAAGCGCCACAGTTTTTCACCCACACGGCCAGGGGCCTTAAGATCGGTGAAGATATGATAGGAATTGCGCGTCTCGCCGATAAAACCTTCGGCGTGACTCTTGGACAGATCGGGTAGTGCCAACGTCTCTTTTTCCATCGCCGCGCGATCGAGTGATTGATTGAACTTCTGAGTCTGAGCGACCAAGCCGCTCATAAATTTTTCGACCAGCCGGTAGGAGTAGTGAAGAGTCGGTTCGTCCCATTGCCTGTCGAGACAGACCTCGGCCTCCGCCGTGAGGGGATCTTCGGCGCAGTCACCGAGTTCTTTCGCGTACCCCAAGGCATAGGCTTTCTTGACCAATTCACAGCCGTACTTTTCTGGCTGCGGCGCCGCCATCTCTGGATGGTCGCCTTCTACGGGGCAGACGCGTGCATAGTCTTTGGTAAAATTGTGATAGAAATGTTCGAGCAGGAGAAGACTGCGATTTTCCAGAATACTGAGTCCCAGGACGACGAAACCTAAACCAGCGATCAGCGAGAAGGCATAAGGACCGAGCTCCCAGGCGAGACGCTCTTCTTTCTTTGCCAAGCACAGGGCCCACTGGCGATAGACAAACAGGGTATACGCTCCAGGAGGCCGCAGCTCGCTGTCACCCCAGGAAAGATGAAAAGGACTCTCGCGCCCACTCTGCAGAAAAAAGCTCAGCACGAGGCTCGCCAGACTCCCGAGACCACCGATGAGAAAAAGGACAGCCGGCTGCAGAGACAAGATCCGCCGTACATCAAAGAGATGATGATAGGCTGCGCTGGCCAGCAGAGCCAAGACCACCGTGAGGAGGATAAAGCTTTTCAGGCCGATGCGTTTCATGGGTCCTCTTTGAACTGATTGATCATCCGGTCTTCAATCTGGATCCGCCGATTCTTAGCATTCGCCTGGTCGATCGCTGCTTTTTGAAATCCCGTCGCCTTGTCCAATCCTTTAGGAACCTCATTAACAGGCAAATTGTCGGCATGAGAACAGATCACCACGTGATCGGGCACATCTTTCCCGTACTGGGCGATCTGCTTGTAAGTCGCCATCGCCCGTTCAAAGCCGAGCCTAAAGTTCTTATCCTTGTCGCCCTGACCATCGGTGTGACCGTGAATGAAAAGCATGCGTTTGACGAGACCATTGGTTTGAAAGTTTAAAACAGCTCCACTATCGTCCCGAAACAACTTTCCGATCACCGACTTGCCATTATCACTCAGCGCTGTCTGCCCCTGAGCGAACAGAACATCGCCGGGGAGGTTGACAAGCCTGGTCGTCACATCACCGACGGTGGCACTCACTCCCTTGCTCTGCGCTTGGCTCAGCGACCAGAAGATGACAAAGAAGATCATGATGTTAGTCATTAAGTCGATGTAAGCCGTCTGCCACAGCTCGCTGCCTCCATGACGTCTTTTCCGTATAAAAGGCCTCACGACTGAACCTCGATTTCAAATTTATTCTTTTGGATCATATCGAGGGCGTGCAAGAGATCGTCGTATTCATACTCTAGCTTTTGCATCCGCTGATCAAAGCGCGCCGCCAGTATTTTGTAGGCAGCCCCGAAGAAGGCGCCGTAGAGCGTCGTTTTCAGGGCGATGGCGAGCTGCGGCGTCAAGGCCTCGACGTTGACGCTGGCCCCGAGTCCATCGAACATCATGATCAAGCCGAGCACCGTACCGACCAAACCGATGTAGGGCATCGCTTCGGAAGCGAACTGCAGATTCAGGCGCGAAAACTCGTAGGCCTCGTGGCATTCAAAGTAGTAGCTATGAGCGACATATTCGAGCCGATCTTTTAAGCCCGATTGAAGAGCCTTCTGCAGATCTTCGGTCAAAGCGTTTCGCGCCAGGACCAGCTTGAGCGCTTCATTTTCTTTAAAATCGGCGCCTAAAGCTTCCTTTAAGAGATCGGCCGTTTCGCCGATCAGCGCTGCATTTTCGGTCAGATGCTGGGTCGAAAAGAAAGCCGTCATTACCGAGATGACGATCTGTACGATCTGCGTGCCCGTCGTATAGAGAAGAAGAGCGATGGAAAAGCTCAGCATCGCCAGAAAAAAGTTTTCGGTGATAAAGAGCAGCCCAGCGACCGTGCAGAGCCCGAGGGCAGCAATCAAACCGACAAAGCCACCTGCGGCCTTGGTTTCGCGCCCTCGTTTAGCGGGATTTTTTTGTCCGCTGTTTTTGCTTTGGCTTTGGTTTTGGTTTGGGCTTTGATTTTGTTCGAGCCCCGTGCTTTTTGTGCTTGGCTTTGGCTTGAGATACTTTTGCCACCAACGCACGACGTTTGGCTGGGACGGGGGGCTCGACGGTGTCAGTTCCGGGCTCGACGACTGGACCGGGTTCTGCTTCTTGGACATAGGCTGGCGCCTCCTTTTTCTTTTTCATTTCATCTATTTTGGCTTGCTGCGCCGCGATGCGTTCGGTGTAGACATCGTGATAGCTGTAGGCGCAGAAGGATTGGTACGAGAGGAAAGAGACGAGGGTGAGGACGACTAGCGTCCATCGCGATTTGAACCTAAATCGGGGCGCAACCATCACAGCGAGGTGCTCCTGCTGCGTCGGCCTGAAGTTTCTGACCAACCAACAGATGCGATCGCGCGGTTGATCGAGAGACTGCGCGTCCATTCCAAGAGGAACTTTGCCGAGGATGCGGCGGGTGACTTCCGTGTACTGCCCCTCCCCCGCTCCTATCGTCAGATAGGTCGATTCCGGGTGATAGGCCCAGTAAAGATACTGAATCAAGGGGCCAAGTCCCTCATGCACCATGACAAAGCCGCCTTCGAGCAGCTGCCGCGCCTGCCGGTAGGGAGCGAGAAGAAAGGATTGCCCCGAGATGGCGATGGTCTCGCCGCGCCAGGCGCTTCGCCAGCGAAGCGTGGTATCGAGATGGCTCCGCAGACAGACCCGGGCCAAACCATCGAGCACGAGACCGGCGAGAAAATCGTAGGGTGCGCCGCCTTCTTCAGGGGGCGTGGCGAAAGCCTTCTTTAAGGCTTCTTCGGGGATGAGGATGCGCGGCCGACTCATACCACCCCCATAGGCAAGGGGCCGCTCGTGGGTGGTCGGCAGGACGAGGGTGGCAGCGAGCACGTCGCGCAGGTCAGCGAGCAGGGGGTGATGACGTAAAGCCTGCTCGACTCTGATATGCCAAAGGTTGGTCGCCTGCGCTTCGCCGCTTACAAAGCGGCGATCGAGCGCCTGCGCGAGGACTTCAAAGACGAGGGCCGTCACCGTCGCGAGACCACCGATGACCACGAGGCCGAGCGCGGCGGTATGAACATCATTCAAGTTGAATACGATACGGGCCGTGACGATGGTCGCGATGGCGATCGCCAGCCAGACGAGGAAAGCGAGGGCGCGATAGATGATCACCGTGGACAGGGCATCGACGAGCAAACGCATGCGATTTTGCTTGAGCGATTCTAATCCTCGCAGCTGCGGAAGGATACAAAGGCCAAGTGCCCAAAGGGCCCATCCAAAGCCGAGGCCGCTCGTCACGGCAAGAATCCAAGGCTCGGGCAGGGCAAAAATCGCCACGGGTTTGATCAGAGCGAGGTCCTCAGAGATCAACCACAGTGGCGCGAGGACAAAGAAAATCCAGAGTAGGCCGAGTTTGAGCAAAGGTCGCCGGCCGTTGGGAAAGGCCATCAATGCGGCGATGACCACCAAAAGGACGAGGGCGGACATGAGCGCGAGGACGATGCCGAAGGCTCGTTTGGCAAATTGAGGTCCCTCTTCGGTCGCGGCAGCTTTTTCGGCCCGCCGCAGGATCGATTTCTGATCGAGAATTCCACCGGCTTCCACAAAGGGCTTTAAGACGTGAAGAACCTGACTTTTCACCTGCTCGGGACTGGTCCCTTCGCTGACATCGATCGATATGTCGCTCAATTCAATTTCTGTTTCGGGAATAATCGAACGAAGGTGAAGGGTATGCGCCTCGAGCGTGCCCTCGACGAATAGATCGACAGAGGCAGCGCGCAAAATCTTTCGCTTGCAGACAAAATTGCTAGCTTCACAACTCGCGAGTTTTACACTGCCCCGCGAAAGAGTCGAAAGACGTGGCGATTCGCTGAGCATGTTCCGGATATGATCTTCATGAGCGCGCGCGATCCACGCCCGCGCTGGTTCCGCCGCATCAATGGCGATGACTACCCGACCTAGGTCCGTTTCCGGGATAGGCTCGCTGCCAGCCGGCGCGATCTGAGCCCACGCAGGGAAGGCTAGAGAAAGCCCCACGAGGAGGCCGAGCCAATTGATAGTCCGGGTCCGCATATAATCCTCGGCAGCGACGGAGATGAGCTCTGGGAACAATGGTCCCGCTTAGGATCTGCAAGGAACCGGCCAGGAAAATTTGAGGACATTACAGGGATTTGCCGGCAAAAAACTGGCTGGAAAATAGGCGCTCTCGGCCGCTTGGGCAGTTTCCTCCGACCGCCCTTGCTACAATGTTCATTCTATTGCGCT
>CANJJY010000175.1 GCA_947474445.1 Oligoflexaceae bacterium | reverse complement strand
TCATCGGATGGGATCTCACCCAGTTCGTCGTCGATGCTGTCCGACGTTGCAGGCGCATCAAGCCCGTCTGATTCAGAGGAAGCAAATGGATCGTCACGCTGGGCGGCATCCTGACTATAAGGGGAAAGGGCTTTGATATACTCTTCGACGCCGCAGCGGTCGAGAACGGAATGCAGGGTCTCGCCCGGCTCCGCTTGCTTTTGAAACAGCGCAACGACCTTCTTCAGAAGGCGCGGCAATTCCTTGGGAGGAACGCCTTCTGCAAAAAACGAAGACAGCTCCGGGAACTGCGAGGTCTTGCCACCGAGACTCACCCGGTAGCCGCCTGGTTCCCCGAGTATAGAGATATCAAGAGTATGACAGGGGGTGCAGCAACGGGCGCAGCCGTTGATACCGATTTTGAGAGGAGCTTGCAAAACGATGGCCGCCAGCTCTTTGGTAACGTCCATCGCGGTCGTCAGAGCTGGTTGCTCATGTTCTTCGCAGAGTTCACCAAGACAGGAAATAGGCTGATGCAGACCCTGCTGATAGTTGCGGATACCGAGACCGATGCCACGTAACTGCTCGATGACCCGATCGACTTCACTCTCTTTGACAAAGAGCGCGAGTCTCTGATCTTCGGTGGCCTTGACCACTGCAAGTTCTTTGGAGCACAGATCCGCGATCTTCTTGAGCTGGGCGCTGTTGTAAACGCCGCCAGGTGCCTCAGTCGAAAGGAGGACAGTGCCATTTTTCAATTTGAAGAGCTCGCCCATGTTCAGTCTCAAGAGCTAAATTTCAAGAATGCTGTCTGAGGAGTCATCGGCCGAAAGGACGAAGACTTAAGTCAGCTGAGAAAAAACCCTGAACAATTTCCGGGCATCAGACTTAAGTATCTATATTTAATATGTTTTTTTGATCAGCCAAATGGAAACTGGGCGGGTGAAACCAAAAAAAAACGGCCCGGAAGGGCCGTTACTCATCTACATTGCAGAGATCTTTCAGTTGCCGTGCTCAAGAAAATCGCGCAGGCGCTGATTGATCAAAGAACGGGAGACCCAAAAGGTATCGGCGAGCTGGCGAACCAGATCAAAAGCCGTGTCGCTCTTTTCGACTTCACTGCGCAGCATCTCCCCGGGGACCAGCAAGGCGCCTGCGAAGATGTTCGATTGAATATCCATGATTTCAGAAGGAGTTTCCGAAAACCCAGTCAGCAGCGGGTGCTGGCTCATGCAAAGATGCTTGAAGAGGACTTTCGCAGCCAAAAATCTCACATAGGGCCGGGTATCATCTTCACGGCAAGTCATCATCGTCTTGAATTCAATGCCCTCGCCTTCGTGCGTGATGATCGAGGCTTCTTCCTGCTCGGGGCGAACGATCAGACTGATGCCGGTATAGAGACGGAGGATCTCTGGTATATAGAGAGGGGCCTCGGTGAAGCCACCGCTCTTGATCAATTCTTGCGCAACACGGACGACCGCATTTCTCTGCACATCGAAGAGGTCTTCAAAGGTAGGAACCTGCCCATCGTTGGCCTGATATTTACTCGGATTTTTAAAATATTCTTTTTTGAGCACGTCGAGGGATTTGCCGTTGAGCATGAAGCTGCCGTAACCGCGGAACTCAAAGACGGCTTCATCGAGCGAGACCTTGCCCGACGTGATATCGATGAGCAGGCCTTCGTCGACGTTGAGATGGTCGGCGATATTGCGCAAAGTACTCAAAGAACGGATGTTCTTCTTACCCTTTTTCCAATGACTGCAATCAGCGGGATCGTAGCCAAGAATAGCTCCGACATCCTGATCGATGACTTTTACGTTGCCATCGTAACGGATTTCCAAAGCTTCTTTGCAAAACTTGAATAAGGTCGCCGAATGAGGATAACGATTGGCTTCAACCTTTTTCATGCTCGCTCCCGCTGGGTTTCTCGGCCACTGCATCTAATGAAATATATGCATGATGCGGATAACCGCACCTGTGAACACTACGACTGTCGATTTGGACCTTCTCCCATTAGAAACGATTTTCGAATCCTGGTCAAGAGTCCGCAGATATTCGCAGGCTAGAGCTCTAAAAAAATCTCCGAAAAGGTGGCCCGACCCGCGTATTAGGACGAGGGCACCATACGGCGGGCAAAAGCAGGCGGCACAAATTGCCTAAAATCGCCCGCGCAGCGCGCGATCTCTCGCACCAAGGTCGAGGACACAAAAGCTTTTTCAGGGGCTGTAGGAAAAAACACGGTGTGAATGCCAGGCGCAAGACAGGCATTGGTATGGGCCATAGGCATTTCATAGGCAAGGTCCGTCTCGTTTCGGAGTCCCCGCAAGAGAAAGTTGGCGCCACGTGCCTGGGCGTAAGTCACGACCAGTCCGGAGAACGCTGCGGCTTCAACCCGCGGTTCGCCGGCAAAAGTCTCGCGGAGAGCAGCCAGCCTTTCGTCGGTCGAGAGCAGCGCGTTCTTGCTCGAACTCTGACCGATCGCGATAATGATGCGATCGAACAGGGCCAAAGCTTGTTCGACGACCTGCTGATGGCCGATCGTGAAGGGATCAAAGCTGCCGGGAAAAATAGCGATGCGCGGAGTCTGTGCTGGGCTCATGTCTCTCTCTCACTCTACGGAGCGGCGTTGGTAGAAGCTCACCCCGATTTTACCATAGACCTTCTGCCGACTGAGTTCCCAGCCCGAACCAAGGCTTTCCAGCGCCTGCAGATCGGCCGCCGCACTCTCAATGATGAGCCGGCCTCCGGGTGCGGCCAGGCGCAAAAGTTCGGGAGCCAGGGAGGGCACCAGACTCAAAACCAAGGCGTAGGGGGGATCGAGCCAGAGGATATCAAAGCTCGCGTCGGGACAGGTCTTTAAGGCTTGCTCAGCGGATCGCGCCAATACCATGGTCTGGATGGTGATCTCCTGTTTGCGCGCGCGCGCCGCGACCGCCTCGAGGTTGATCTTGAGACTCTTCAAGGCGTCGCGGTCCTGCTCGACAAAGGTGGCCGACCGAGCTCCTCGGCTCAGAGCTTCGATTCCCACCGCGCCCGAGCCGGCAAAAACGTCGAGGACCCGCGCCCCTTCCAGGATTTCGTGCAAAGAATTCCAAACCGCGGCTCTCACCCGCCCAGCCGTGGGTCGCGTGGCCATGGAAGGGCTCTGCAGGGTCAATCCGTGGCAAAACCCTGTCGTCAAACGCAGGCTCATGGACTTAATCTACCTCCTCGGGACAAGGTGCGGCGGCGAGCATAAGCGGAGACCCAAGGTCTTGTCCAGACACCGCGGAGCTCCCCACCCCGACTAGCGATACAGACGTAGCTAAACTGACCTTGTGATAAAGACGGAATTCAACTTGCAATTTGCTAGCAGATCACTAAAGTATCGCTACTTTAGGTCTTTTTTGGCGGGTAAAAAGCGATGAATATCCAACAGATACAGGAAGCTCGCGAGCTCTACGGCATCGACGGCTGGGGAGCTGGCTACTTTAGCATTGCTGATAATGGCAACGTTGTGAGCCATCCCACAGGTGAAGAGCATCTGACGATCGATCTCCCTGAGGCGATCAGTAAAGCTAAATCAATGGGTATTCATCCCCCGATGATCATCCGTTTTCCTCAGATTATCGAAAATCAGATTTCCCGCCTTCACTCCGCTTTTAAAGAAGCGATGTGGGAATATAATTTCCAAGGCAGCCATCGCGCCGTATTCCCTTTCAAGGTGAATCAGCGTCGCGAGTTTATCGATAGCATCGTTAAGTGCGGCTATAAGTTCAATTATGGTCTCGAAGTCGGCAGTAAGCCTGAGTTCTTGGCCGCTTTGAGCTACGAACTCGGGGAAGACGCGCTCTTCGTCTGTAACGGTTTTAAAGACCGCGAGTTCATCGATCTCGGTTTCATCGCCAAAGCCATGGGCAAGAACGTGGTTCTCGTCGTCGAAGGCCCCGATGAACTGCAACTGATCCTCGATCAGGCCAAGCTCCAACCGCAACATTGCCCCTACATCGGCGTGCGCGTGAAGCTCTACAGCCGCGGCTCGGGAAAATGGGCCAAATCTTCGGGGGAATCCTCCAAGTTCGGTCTCACCACGATCGAGGTCCTTCAGTGTTTGAAGATGCTCAACGAAGCTAATCTCAACGAAAAGCTTTACATGCTGCACTTCCACATCGGTTCACAGGTGACCGAGATCAAGCGCATCAAGAATGCGATCAAGGAAGCGTCGCGCGTTTATGCCAAAGTCCACAAGATGGGCTACAAACCCGTGTGTTTGAACATCGGTGGCGGTGTTGGCGTCGATTACGACGGCAGCAAGACATCTTTTGCTTCAAGCGCCAACTACTCCCTGCAAGAACTGGCCAACGACGTCATCTATGAGATCGGCGAAGTCTGTAAGAACGAAGACGTCCCTTGCCCTCAGATCGTGACCGAGAGCGGTCGCGTGATCGCGGCTTATCACTCGATCGTCGTCACCGATATCCGCGAAGTCCAGAGCACTGAGAGTTTCTCGACCGGTGCTGAATTTGACCTCTTCGTGCCGAGCGATAAGCCTGCGCACAAGGGCCTGTCTGAGCTCAAATATATCCTCGACAACATCAACCGCAAAAACTTTGTCGAGTACTATCACGATGCCATCGAGTATTACGAAGAGATGTTCACTCTCTTCAATCTCGGTTACGTCAATCTTCAGGATCGCGCAACTGCAGAGCAGCTCTTCTATCGCATCTGCCGCCGCGCCTTGTTCTTCTCGTCTTACGAGAAGCACCAGCCCGAAGAATTCGAGAATCTGCAGCAGCGTATGGTGAGTAAGTTCCTCGCCAACTTCTCGATCTTTCAATCCATCCCGGATTCGTGGTCGATCGATCAGCTGTTCCCCGTGATTCCCTTGTCGCATCACGAGAAGAAACCGACCCACAAGGCCACCATCGTCGATATCACCTGCGATTCGGATGGCTGCCTTGAAAAGTTCATCGATCGTCGCGATATGCGCAACGTCCTCGATCTGCATTCGCCTTCGCAGAAGCCCTATTATCTGGGTTTCTTTCTGGTCGGTGCCTACCAGGAAAGTCTCGCCAACGAACACAATCTGTTCGGCGCGATCAACGAAGCGGAGATCATTCTCAAGGAAGACGGCAAGTGGGAGATCACCAAAACGACTATCGGTGACCCGATCGAGGAGCTCCTCATAACCCGTAACTATGAGATTCCTTTACTCTGGGAAAGCTTTGAGGCTCAACTGAGCCGCGCCGTCAGCAAGGAAATCATTGCTCAAGATGAAGTGGCTCGGATTAAGGACCACATCAAAGAGTACCTCAACACCACGCCCTACCTCAGAGAAAACAAGTAATTTCATATACTTAAGATGAATCAAAGGGTCGCCTCCGGCGGCCCTTTCCTTTTTCACTCAAGGATTCTTTCTTCACGCCGATTCAGATCTAGTCCCCGGGGGCTCCTGGGAGAGCATGAGGTCTATTATGGGTATTAGTATACAGGTCGTGCAGAAAAACGGTTGGGATCAAGTTAACTACGTCGGCCCCATCGATGCCGAAGCCGAAGTCCATTTGAGTCAGCTCTATCCAAAGCTCGGCGGACAGATCGTTTTTAACTTTAAAAACGTCAGTTCGGTCAACAGCTGCGGAGTTCGCAGTTGGATCAACTTCATGCGCGACCTCCAAAAGACCCAACGCACCGTGGTATTTGAAGAATGCACCGGTGAGATCGTCATGCAGATCAACATGATCCCGAGCTTCAAGGGTACAGCCAACATTCGCTCGGTCTACGGTTCTTTTGTTTGCGATAAATGCGGGCATGAAGAGGATGTCTTGTTTGAAGCGGGCAAAAACCTACCTGCTACGCCGGATCAGGGTTTGACTCCCGTCCGTTGCCCGCAGTGTAAGGCCGAGATGCAGTTGGAAGAGATGGAAGAAGAATATTTCGCCTTTCTAGCAGCCTAATGTTCCTAAGAGAGTAAGATATGTCTGAAGAGGCAAAAGTTTTGGAAGAATCCAACGGAGTACTCGACGAGTTCGCTCGTTTTGAGCATTTCAGTAAGGTTCTCCTCGATGCCTACGTTCTCCTGGATCCTCACGGCAAGATCCTTAAGGCGAACACGATGTTCTGTCAGCTGGTAGGCATCAAGTCCAGACAGCTACTCAAGCTCGACTCCTTTGAAGATGTCGTGCAATTCTCCATTGCCGAGGAAGCTCTGCACCTCTCTCATATTCTCGGCAACGATAGTCCCACCCGTATCGATGAAGTGACCGGTGTCGTCAAAGACAAGGAAGGTAGCTTCAATCTGATCTTGGGTGTCTATCCTTTGATCTCCAGCCAAACCAACGAGAAACTTGGCGTCTTCCTACTCATTCGCGATGTCACGGCCGAAACCAAGCTCCAAGGACAGTATAAAGACAAGGCGATCCAATCGATCACCGACCCGCTCACCGGTCTCTTTACGCGAGCGTACTTTGAAGAATACCTCACGGGCCAGGTCGCGCGGATGGAAGCTCTCGCCGAAGAAGAACGCTTTGCCCTCTCCCTCGTGATGTGTGACATCGACTTCTTCAAGAAAATTAACGACAAATACGGGCATCAAGCCGGCGACTTTGTGATTAGGCAGGTCTGCCGCATCATGAAGCAGCAGTTTCGTAAAACGGATATCTGCTGCCGGTATGGGGGCGAAGAGTTCTTAGTCATCTTGCCGGCTGCGACGGTTGAAAACGCGGCCATCGCGGCGAATAAGATGCGGGAAGCCATAGAGCATGAAGTCTTTGTCTTCGAAGGGACCCAAATCCCTGTGACGCTGAGCTGCGGCGTCGGCACGATACAAATCGGCAAAGAAACGTATACCGAGACCATGGCCCGAGCCGATCAGGCTCTCTATGAGTCGAAGCATTCGGGTCGCAATAAAGTTTCCATCCATGACGGCACAAAAATCATTGTGACCTGAAGTTTCCAGACTACAACTGATTGACACTCCATGGGGTTCACCCTTGATGGTCGCTCTTGCTATGATGGCGGGCAATAGTGTAGAAACTTACAAGCAAAATCTCGTTTTATCATCCGATACGCTGCCTCAGTGACCTGAGGCAGCAGCCGAAGACATATGATCCACGAGGATAGTAGCCAAGTAAGGGAGAAAAGTGTTTTTGATCAAAGGCACAATCCAAGGTCGCTTCGATCGCGTCTTGTTCATTTCGTCCCTTCTTTTGTGGATAACGCTTGCCTTTCAGCATGGATTAAAAATCTTCCAGTATGCTGTCAATATCCCAGCTTCAGATGAGTGGGAAGCGCTCGCGGACAGGGCCAACCTGACTTTCAATCAATTCGCCTGGATTTTTACACCACAGAATGAAAATCGTATCGTCCCGACTCGGGTACTCAATCAAATTTTTTTCTACGCGAGCGACTGGAATTTTGTCAGCATGATCCGCTTTAATTATTTAATGTATTTAGCTTTGGTGCTGTATCTCAGCTACCTATTAGCCAAAGTACTTCCGCAAAAGCCTTGGGTGGCTTTGCTCAGCAGCGTATTCCTATTGACCGCTTTACCCTGGGAAGTTCATTCCTGGGCCAATCAATCCTGCTTTCACTTTCTTTTGCTCGGCGCTTTCGCCTGCTGTCATCAGTTTTTTCTGCAGCCTCATTCGCTTTTTCGTCTTCCCTTCAAGATTTTAGCTGGTCTGCTCACTCTCTACTCTCTCTACGCTGGACTCGTCATCGTCCCGAGTTTGCTCATCCTGCTCGCTCTGCGCCTCGCCTACCGAGCTTACCTGAAACCAGCCGAGCGCACAGTGGGCGACGGCGCCAGTTTTATGCTGCTCTCGATCAGTTTGTTGGCGGCTATCTGGGCCTATTTTCAATTTAATTATCCCGCGTTGCACACCAGTCAGCTGGCCTTGCCCTATCGATGGGAATTTTGGAATTACTTCTTCAATCTCGTGGCGCTGGGCTTTGGTTTATTGACCGTCGATTGGACGATCGGCTTTGGTTTTGCTCTGCTCACTTACCTGCCTTTACTGCTGCTCGTTTGGAAGAAAAGAAATCGATTACAGGCAGAAGATTGGTTACTGATCAGCCTCTACAGCACAGTGACCGTGATTCTCGCCTCGATTGCTATAGGCCGCGGTCTGTCCTTTGGCGTAAATCAATCGAAGTCTTCGCGCTATGCTGAGTTTGCGAGTTTGCTCATTCCCCTTATGCTCTGTGCCTGGTGGGTCGCTTTCGAAGAGAGACCGCGTTTAGCCGCCCTGAACCTCATGGCCCTCCTCCTGGTCACGACATATTCCTTGCGCAATTCTTGGCATTTTGATGCCATTTATCATGAGGCTTGGACCTTTCGCAATGCCGGACGCGACTGCGCTTTTCTCTACTTTAGAAAAGAAGGTGATGGCAACTGTCCGACGATCTATTGGTCGAATATCAGTGAAAGGCTCGAAAACGCGCGTCTATTGAAAATATCTTTCTATCGAGAATGGGCCGCGGACAATGAGCCTTTACCTTAATTCAGGAGATCAGGGATATGGGGCTCTTTAACAAAAAAGTAGCAAAGCTAATGATGAAGCAAGTTCGAGCCGGTGTCTGTGATTCCGACACTTCGCTTCTGACTGAAACATCCGCTAGGTCTGCGCATCTCCTCTAGCTTGCAAAACCTTGTTCCTTATAAAATCATCCCCCATCATTTTTCCCGCGTAAAAACTGTTATGAGTACGGCAAAGCAACCTAAGATTCTCGAGGCAATGCTCACCCCCAAAAGCCAGCGGCAGGCGATGATCGAATTCTAAGAACCGTTTCGCCAGGCAGCGGTGTCCCTCCGGCGAAACGTAAGTACAGCGGCCTCCATCCCGCAGATACACCGCATGGCGAATATCT
>CANJJY010000174.1 GCA_947474445.1 Oligoflexaceae bacterium | reverse complement strand
TATACATATCGAAAAGTCAAAGACTTATCTCGTAAAGGCCGGGTTTGAAACGGGGCCCCCTCACCAAAGAGGGGCACCCAACCGGAAAATTTTACGAGAGAATAAGGAGCGGATCTTCGAGAAACCCAACGAGCGTTTGCAAGAAGCTCGCTCCTACAGCGCCATCGATCACGCGATGATCGCAGGAAAGCGTCATCGTCATCCGCGATTGGACCTCTAGCTGTCCTTCTTTGTTGACCCAAGGCGTAGGCAAGGTTGCCCCAACGGCCAGGATTGCTGCTTGGGGTGGATTGATGATCGCTGTGAAATGTTCGATACCCATCATGCCCAAGTTAGAAATCGAGAAGGTTCCGCCCTGATACTCTTCTGGTTTCAATTGACCTTTTTTGGCTCGATCGATCAATTCTCGCGACTGAACGGCGATATCGCGAGCCCCTAATTGGTGAGTAAAGCGAACAACAGGGGTGATCAGTCCATCCGGTATGGCCACGGCAATCGCAACGTGAACGGCCGCATGGCGGCGAATGAAATCGCCTTGCCACGATGAATTGACTTCGGGATGTTTGACTAAAGCCCTTGAAACAGCGAGGACGAGCAGATCGTTAACGCTAACTTTTGGTAGCTTGCGCTCTTCCGCTTCGGTGTTAAGGCGAGAGCGCCAGTCATTAAAGCGCTGCATGTTGGCAGAACGGGTAAGATAAAAATGGGGCGCTTCGTTTTTCGCAGCCAACAAGCGCTTCGCAATGGTCTTGCGCATCATGTTCAAGGGCACATCTTGATCCCCTTGCTGCAACAGCTGAGGCGCAGGAGCACGTTCCGCTACCGCCGCCGATGGAGCAGCGGATGGCGATTGCAGAGCTTTTTCTACGTCGCGCAAAACGACACGACCATTGGGACCCGAGCCGTGAATTTGATCGAGAGGTAGTTTCTTCTCTTCGGCCACGCGGCGCGCTAGAGGCGAAGCCCTGAGACGATCGCTCGAAGGCTGTGCCATCGCTTCCTGACGACCTGAAGCCGCAGGTGGGGGCGAAGGCAAGGCGGCTGCAGTAGGGGCTAAGGGAGCAGCCATAGACGTCGGGGGGCTCGGAGGTGGCACCGAGCCTGCCTTCGCGCCCTGCGTCACCTGACTGAGATCAACCTTTTCACCTTTTTCGCCGACCAAAGCGATCGGTTGATTCAATTGCGTCGTTTTCCCAGCAGGTACCAATATCTTGAGCAAATAGCCTTCGACAGGGGAATTATATTCCATCGTAGCTTTGTCGGTCTCAATCTCAACGAAGGCTTCGCCTTCTTTAATGAACTCACCTTCTTTTTTGAGCCACGAAGCGATTCCACCTTCTTCCATCGTGTCACTCAGCTTGGGCATTTCTATGACTTCAGCCATTTGTCCCTCATCCTATCCAAAAACCGCAGGTGACTGCGATCGTAGCTCTTCTGCGGAGCTTGTGTGAACCTGGGTCTAGATATAAAGCACATCTTTTACGGCCTGCACAATGCGATCGACCTGCGGCATCACATGATGCTCCTGGGCCTCATTATACGGCATAGGTACGAACTCGTTGGTGACTCGCACCACGGGAGCGTCAAGCTCATCGAAGCATTCTGCCTGCACCCGATCTGCGATTTGGGCGCCGACCGATCCAAATCCCCAGGCTTCTTCGACGATGACGAGGCGATGGGTTTTTCGCACGGACCCAAAAATCAGATCTTCATCGAGCGGCAAGAGAGTACGCGGATCGAGAACTTCAACCTGAATACCTTGTTTGCCTAATTCCTCAGCGGCTTCAAGCACCCGATGCAGGACTTTATTCCAGGCGATGAGCGTGACGTCCGTCCCTACGCGCTTAATATCACCAACTCCCAAAGGAATAAGATATTCGCCCTCGGGTACTTCACCCTTGAAGCCGTACATCATTTCGCTTTCGAGAAACAAAACGGGATTATTGTCGCGAATTGCGGATTTCAGTAGACCCTTAGCGTCGTAGGGGGTTGCGCAGGTGACGACTTTTACGCCGGGAACATTGGTCAGCATGGGCTCATAGGCCTGACTATGCTGGGCTCCCAACATGTGAGCAGCTCCATTAGGCCCCCGGAAGACGATAGGCACATTGAATTGCCCACCCGACATATAATACATTTTTGCTGCGTGGTTGAAGATTTGATCAAATGCCTGAATACCAAAATTCCACGTCATGAATTCAATGATAGGCCGTAAACCCACCATCGCGGCACCGATCCCCAAACCCGCAAATCCGCACTCTGAAATAGGTGCATCCCAAACCCGTTTTGGACCAAAGCGATCGAGCATGCCCTTCGATACTTTATAAGCACCGTTGTAGAGTCCAACTTCTTCGCCCATTAAGAATATATTCGCATCGCGATCCATTTCCTCAACCATAGCCTGGTTGAGTGCTTCGCGCATCGTTAGTACCGCCATATCAAGTCTCCTTCCGCCTCTCGTCTCACTCTTTCGTCGCTTCTTTTAATCAGCCAGAACATGTTGCCAACGCTCTTCGACATCGGGGAAGGGTGAAGCATCGGCGAATTCCTCCGCTTCTTTGCAAGCATCCTTAGCCGCTTTATCCCAGGCTTTTAAGTCTTCTTCGCTGCAAAGCTTGTTCTCTAAGAGGAAACGTTCGAGCTGAACGATAGGATCCCGATTCTTTTGATAATCTTCGACTTCTTCTTTCGTCCGGTAGGTACCAGGATCTGACACGGAATGACCTCTGTACCGGTAGGTAAGCGCTTCCAAAAGATGAGGCTTCTTATCCCTACGCATCGTCTCAACGATGCCTTTCACGTGCTCGTGAACGGTCAGGACATTCATGCCATCGACATCAGAATGAGCCATGTCAAAAGCCAAGGCGCGCTTCCATAGGCGATCGACCGAAGTCGTCCTCCGGATGTCTGTGCCCATACCGTACTTATTATTTTCGACGATGAATAGAACCGGCAAATCCCAAGTTGCCGTCATGTTCAAGCTTTCGAAAAATTGGCCTTGGTTGGTAGCAGCATCCCCTAAATAACACACCATGATATCGTCGCCGTTTTGATAACGGACCTTGAAGGCAACCCCAGCGGCAAGCGGAGTCTGCCCCCCGACGATCCCGTGACCACCTAGGAATCGATGTTCTTTGCTGAACATATGCATGGAGCCGCCTTTACCGCGGCAGCAACCATCGACTTTGCCGAACAGCTCGGCCATGACAAAACGGGGGGCGATCCCTTTGCCAATAGCCTGCGTATGGGACCTGTAACCGCTGATCATGTAATCAGTAGGTCGCAATACACTCTGGACACCAACGGCCAGACCCTCTTGACCGATATGGAGATGGCAGAAGCCGGAAAACTTCTGCTTCGTGTAAGCGAGTCCCACGCGCTCTTCAAAGCGACGGAACAGACACATGTCTTGATACATGCGTATCAATTGGTCTTTGTCCCACTGGGTTTTCTTCTTCGAAGTCATTTCTTACCCTTCTCTGACGAGAATCTTGTAAAATAACAAACTTTTATTAGTATTTATGCACCCCTCATGCATAAGACTTCCTAAAAGTCGTCTCTAGCCTTTACACCAAAGCAAATGATGAAAAAATACATTTTAGTTGAAGGCCTGCAACGCGATCGTCGCATTCGTCCCACCGAAGCCAAAGGAATTTGACAGGGCAACCTTAACCTTCCGCTCAACAGCCACTTGCGGTGTATAGTGCAGAGGGCATGCAGGATCTGGATTTTCAAAATTAGCCGTCGGAGGGATCACGCCGTGCTTTATAGACAGCGCTGTATAGACCGCCTCAATCCCCCCGGCTGCCCCTAAGCAGTGACCGGTGACACCCTTGGTCGAAGAAATCGCTACCCTCTGGGCATCAGCCCCGAAGAGATCCATGATTGCTTCGCTCTCATACTGATCATTGAGAGGGGTCGACGTGCCATGTGCGTTGATATAGTCGACGTCCCTCGGTGCTAAGCGCGCCGAAGCGAGAGCCATTTGCATAGCTCGGAAGCCCCCATAGCCGCGTTCTGGTGGCGCTGTAATATGAAAGGCGTCACCCGAAACTCCGTAGCCAATCACCTCAGCATATATTTTGGCACCACGACGTTTCGCATGCTCGAGTTCTTCGAGAACGAGAATACCCGCCCCTTCACCCATAACAAAACCATCGCGGTCTCGATCAAAGGGACGCGAAGCGTGTTCAGGATCGTCATTGCGGGTGCTCAAGGCCTTCAACGCAGCAAATGAGGCGACGCCAAGCGGGCAAATTGCACTTTCTGCTCCGCCGCAGACAAACGCATCGGCGATGCCCCTTTTTATCCATTCAAATGCTTCGCCGACAGCATGTGTACCGCTCGAACAGGCCGTGGCCGGACAGAGATTAGGTCCTTGCAAACCAAGTTGAATGGATACGTAACCGGCGGCCATATTTGGAATGGCAAATGGTATGAAAAAGGGTGAAATCCGCTTTTCACCTTTCTCTGCTAATAGAAGGGCATTGGATTCGATATCGTGAATACCGCCCAACCCAACGCCGATAATGCAGCCATAGCGTTCAGGTGCGTGATTCACAACTAATCCACTATCTTGCATGGCCTGATGGGCTGCTCCAGCGGCAAATTGAACAAAGCGCGTCATGCGTCTTTCATCTTTGCTTTCGACAATTCCGCCCAACGAAAAATTCTTTACTTCAGCAGCAATTTTTACGCGATACGGACTCGCATCGTATAGACTTATTCGGCCGACTCCAGAGCGTGCTGCGATTGCCGCATCCCATGCATCGGCAACATTGTTGCCCGTTGGAGCAACCATCCCAAGTCCCGTTATAACGACGCGCCTCATAGCCTTCCCCCGTCATGAAAATGGCGAAAGATCGAAGCAGGAAGACAGTGTATTGCTGTCATTTTAACTGAGCTGATTGATCCTGCCGCGAGCCTCCCAGTCTTATCATTCTTCGACAAGCTCGACTAGAGATCAGTTGTTAGCTTTTGGCTTTCGAATCAACCGTAGGATGAGAATGAGAAACGAAGCGTCTCAAAAACGGAAGGTGCCGCGGATCAAACACTGATTCGGAAGGAGGAAGCCGGTTCTTCTGGTATATGAGAAAGGCTGCAACACCAGTCAGTAGAAGATTTGGTAACCAAGCAGCCAGGGGCGCTGACATCTGTCCTTTATCAGCCAAGAATTTGAAGGACATCATCACGATGTAACCGATCACAACGGTCAAAGTTGCTGCCAAAAAGCCATAGTTCTTCCCACGCCTGTCATCGTTGATTCCGAAGACCATCGCGAAAAGTGCAAAAAAGATAGCGGCAAAAGGCATGCTGAAACGGGAATGAAAAAGATAGCGGGCTTTAAGGTATTTATCGATATCATCCGCTTTGGTGCTCTTAGCTTTGGAATCGATGTAACGCCAAAGGTCACGCGGTGTATACGAGCGATAATCATCAGCTTCGCTCTGGGAACCGAGAACTTGATCGCGAAAAATACGCAGCAAATCGAGCTCAGCACGCTTAAACTTCACGACGGACACCTGAGTCTCATTAGGCTGCGTGGTATAAATCAACCCATAGTCAAAAGACATTCGCAAATTTCCTGATTCCACCGAGCCATTGATGGAGGCTGCGGGCGCGAGCAATGTAAAATGCTGATCCTGGTTATCTCGTCCTGGCGCGAGCATTACATTTTCAAAGTGACTGCGATCGGGAGAAATGTTTTCAGCGTAAAGAACATAACCTAGAAAATCATCGATAAAGACCCCGGCTTTTACCCGGTAGCGAATTATATTATCGAGTTCCGTTTGGGCCTTGCGATGGGTGAAAGCAATAGTTTCCCGCCGTGCCCAGGCTTCAAAATAGACCGAAGCCGTGGTTGCCAAGAAGTAAGCTCCAGCAGCGACGATCAGGACAGGGACAAGAGCGCGCTTGAGACTATAACCAGAAGCGAGGAGGGCCGCATACTCTCCATCGGCTGACATGCGACTAAAAGAGAGCAGGACGGCAAAGAGCAGGGCGATGGGAATCGTGATAGCAACCATCGGCATGAGCACAAACAAGAAAGGCAAGAGCAGATTTTCCGCGGACAACCCAAAGTTAACAAGTGCCTCGGACAGCCGAACGAGCTGAGACACTACGATGACGGCACTCAGCACGCAAAACACCGTGATGAATTGCGGGATGACCTCTTTGATGAAATAAAAGAAAATGGTGATAGGTGAACTCCTCAATGCGCCCAGCTGTCTATCGCATCAGGGCTCTATTATGGCCTCGAGACGTCCCAGCGGCAAGGATTGACTGTTTGCCTTTATGCGGAAGAGCGTGTAAAAATCCCATAGTATCCTGTATAATGAGAACTTAACCAGCCTTCCCTTAAAGTCGACTCATTAAACGCTCAAAAAGGCCGAGGATAAGAGTGTCAAACTCCCCCATTTCTTGTCGCAGCTGGCTTTCATTCCCTTTGCTGTGGCTCGCCAGCTGTCTTGCTTGTAACCAATCTTCTGCGCAAAAAGCTGCGGCTCCCGAAGGAGTCCGGCAGGAATCAGCGGCTCTCGCTCCGAGTGCTTTTATATTGCCCACGGAATTTCCCGAATGGGCCGACACGGATGCCGCTCCTCAAATGGGGGGGCGCCCCGTAACAATCGTCCCTGAAATCCAAAACCGACTTGAGCGCTTCGTTCGGAATGGCGGCAACCCGATTGCCGCGCTTGTCGTGGCCAATGTAAAGACAGGCGAAATCTTAGCCATGGTGCAAGGTCAAACGCCTGGGCGCTGGGGTTCGGAAACTCATTCAGCCCTTCATGTCGGCTTTCCGACGGCTTCCCTTTTCAAAACCGTTGTGGCAGCGGCCGGCTTTGAGATTGTTCAACTTGATGCCGAAGACTCCCTCAGTATGTTTGGTGGGTGTGCCCACGTCAATCCTCGAGGAATCTGGCCTCCTATGGAAAGCAATAGGCCCAATCAAGGATTGAGTCTCAAACGAGCCTATGGTCACAGTTGCAACGGCTTCTTCGCCAAGCTGGCAGTTAACCGCATTGGACTGGGTCCCATTCTTACCATGGCCCGGAAGTTAGGATGGGGCAACCAAACCCTGGCCTCAGATTTCTTTGTCCCTCAAAGCCCTTTACGCGAACCAAATCCTTCCTCATCGAGCATCAATACAATTGGCAAATTTGCCGCAGGATTTGGATCGGTAGGCTTATCTGCCGTGCACGCCGCCTGGCAATACATGGTCATTGCAAATGACGGGATAGCCGTACCCCTTCATATTTTTAAAGTACCAGACGATAAAGTGGCGGCAAACAACCCAAGAGCCATCGAAGCTCAGACAGCGATAAGCCTGAAGGGAATCATGGATGCAACGGTCATGAGCGGAACGGCCTCGTCCGCCTTCAGTCGAGGCCGGCTTCGCGTCCTCCGAACGGAAGTAGGAGGTAAAACGGGAACCCTCAATGGAAACCATCCCCAAGGTTTAACCACATGGTTCGCTGGCATTTATCCCCTCGATGATCCTGAGATAGCCGTTGCCTCCGTTGTCATGCTCGAGAGCCTCTGGAAATTTAAGGCCACTAACCTCGCCGCAGAAGCAATAATGGCATATCACGACTATAAGGCGGGTCCCCAAAGCGCTATGCGAACGGCACGCAAACCCTTAACTGAGGGTGCGACTCGCTAAATCCCTAGAAGTAGTGATCTTCAGAGCTTTTCTTAAGACTCAATTTTTAGCTATTTGTTAGCGAATTATCGTGCTTTTCGGTCCTCAGACGTATCTGATATGAGGAGGGATGCTTGAACGCCTAGGGAGATTGATCGCATGCAGACGACCTATTCTATTCCCGTTTTGGATCTAGAAGACTATTTGTCAGGCCAACCAGAGCGACAACTAGCCTTTGTGCAAGGGGTCGGTTCAGCTCTGCGAGAAGTTGGTTTCTTTGCTTTAACCCGGCACCAAATCTCTCATGACCTGATTCAGAAAAGTTACCAGCAACTCGCCACTCTCTTTGCAATGTCTCCTGAGCAGAAATCAAGTTTTGAGATTGCTGGGCTTAAAGGTCAACGCGGTTACACGTCGTTTGGCAAAGAGCATGCAAAAGACTCAAAAGCGCCCGATCTGAAAGAGTTCTGGCACGTTGGCCAAGAACCCGACGCAAGCGTCCCCACCCTCTTGTCCTATCCACCTAATGTATGGCCTTCTGATCTACCAGAGTTTAAGTCAACGATGACGGAAGTTTTTTCACGACTTGAAACGTGCGCTTTAGCGATTCTAGAGGCCTGTGCCCTTTACATTAAACAAGACGTCACGCTGATCCGAGACATGGCTGTGCACGGCAACTCCATTTTACGTTTGATTCATTACCCGCCGATACCATCGGATAGTCATCCGGCGAGCATTCGCGCGGCGGCTCACGAGGATATTAATCTCATCACGCTTTTAATAGAAGCAACGGCGTCAGGACTCGAGATTCTCGGACGGGATGGGAAATGGATTCCCGTCACAACTCCAAAAGAATGTATCATCGTTGATGCAGGCGATATGCTTCAGAATTTGACTAATGGCTTTTTCAAGTCAACAACCCACCGTGTGGTCAATCCTAACAACAGCCGAGAGCGCCGTTATTCGATGCCTTTTTTTGTCCATGCACGCGGTGAAGTGGCCCTTGACCCACTTGATTGCTGCATTGAAGCTACCGGAGGCATTCAGGAGTTCCCCAACATTAAAGCTGATGCCTATCTCATGCAAAGACTGAAGGAAATTGGTCTCGCATAGACAGCACAATCAGTGAATTAGGCCAGTTTTTTGAGATCTGTCGCGACCATAGCGTAGCCTTCCAAATTGAGACGGAAGGCGAGCCTA
>CANJJY010000173.1 GCA_947474445.1 Oligoflexaceae bacterium | reverse complement strand
TCTTTTAACTCCCTCCTAGGCCCGTGAGGCAATTAATTTTTCGTCAATCACTGCTCGAGCTTGCTAGGCCGCCTGATGACGAGGCAAGAAAAAATCGAGCGTCTTCCCTCTTCAATCTGCTAGAACAAGAAGCGACACCTGCGATACGGTGAAGGTGTCAGGCTCATCGATTTTCTCCACAAAGGAGTAAGACCACCATGGGTAATTCAACCAGTAGTCAAAGCTCAGGGGATAGCGTTTACAAGTGGCATCACAGCGGAGGTTTAGCTTTCGAAAGGGCTTTGCAGAGGCATTTTCGAACGTCTGACTCCCAGGAAAGTAAATCAGATAGGACAAGAGAAGAACAGGCGAACCTCAGACGCCATGGCGATGAGAACGTCCATCGCAAGGAGAAAAGGTCGAGTCAATTCTGACGAGCCCGTCATCCCAAAAGAGAAAGGTATGCATCAAATGGATTTCATTGATTTTGATCGTTCGTTGATACAGCCCAATGCGAAAGTATTTGCCAAAGGTGTGAAGGTCGGCAGCGTCGATGCCATTGATGGGGATTACATCAAGCTCAATAGAAAGGACGCTGACGATCGCATGCATCATTGGATTCCTCTGAGCTGGGTGGAAAAAGTGGTCGATACCAAAATCTATATCGATCACAGTGCGGGTGAATTCAAAAGCATGCGCAGAAATAGTAAGCCTATCGTTTAATCGATGCGCTTCTCGTAGTTTGTGACATAGTAAAAATTAAGGCATCACTCAATCATAAAGAAAGGGGCCGATCGGCTCACCGCAGGGCCGGCTCCACTCTTCAATTCTTACTTCCCGAATAACTTAAGTTTTTATCAAGGGGGCCGATAACGTTGAAGCTTTCAGGTATTATTGTTCGCATTTAAAATGGGTCTCTAGAGAGGCAGGCTATGAGAATGAATAGAGTAAGGGTAGCGGGACTGTCTCTCTGCGGGGTAAGCCTCGTTCTCATGACCATCCTAGTCCTGCAGGCCTGTGACAAGCCAGCGGCGACGACCGTGCTTGGTCCCCCCTCCAATTCACCTGAAGGTAGGGCAGAAGATGCTGAAACCGACGAGTCGCTCAAAAAATCCAAAATCAATTCGGGCGAAGACAATATCGGTTCTGAAAAGACCTTAACGCCGCCAGCCTCGATCGATCTAGCTTACTTGATCTGCGCCCTCGAAAAGACTGCTAGTGCCAGCGACGGTAAGATGCGTCTCGCCTGTGCTCTCAATAGAGAAACCGATAAACTCAAAGCCGATACGGTCGACTATGTGGGACAAGCCCGCTTTGATTTGAAAGTCGATCCCGGCATCACCGTGACGCAAAAAGATATTTCTGTGGATCCGCAGTGGCATGTACTCTTTTTCATCTCCGCCACCGACCCCGCTTTACTCAATAAAGTTTTGGAGACAGGCAAACTATCTTTGAGTGGCAGAGATCTTAAGAGCGCACGTCCCGCCGAACTCGTAGCAAATCTCTCACAAATCCTCCTGAGTCCTTTGCCCGGTCTCGATATGTCGACAGGCAACTATACACCTTCCATCACGGCAGCCTTCCAGGGCCCACTCCTCGCTACCGTTCCGCAGCTGCCCTGCGCTTCCATCACCCCATCCGACAAAGGTATTCACCTGGGACGTTTCAATGAAAAAATTGGGAAGTGCGCCTTTGCTTATGGCGTCGCCGTGCAGGAATCGCCGAACTATGTGTTCATAGCTGCGGCGACCGGCGGTACCTGGTTGAACGGTGCTAATAAATCGATTCCTGCCACGGCCATTCCTCTCGGCAAAGAAGGTAGCGGCACCCCTCAGTTTCTGTGTCGCGCCACCGTCGCGAATCAGGGTCAAATCCTGGGCAAGATCGCCACAGGTTTTGATGGCTGCAACATGGCCACAACCACAGGGTATTTGCAGGTCAATACCTACCAGGTGCTCTCCAAATAAATGGATCGTCTCGGCCACACCTACATAAAATGTCATGGGTAAATTAAGCAGGAATTTGATGAGGACCTTGGCCCAGCTTTTGCTTCTCCAGAAGGGTGTCCGTCAACCCTTTTGAGGAGTCTTCCATGGGCTTAATCGTCACGCTTTTGATCGGTCTATTTATTGGTGTCGTCGCTAAATTCTTGATGCCCGGCCGAGATCCAGGCGGATTTATCATCACCATCCTACTCGGTGTTGCCGGCTCTTTCATCGCCAACTATCTCGGACGCAGCATGGGCTACTACGGCCCAGGCGAGCCAGCGGGTTTTATCGCTTCGGTCATCGGCGCGATGATACTGCTCGGACTCTATCGCGTCATTGCGGGCCGTCGCACGATGTCTCACTGATGTGGATCCCTGATGTACGCTGAAGGGGCGGGGCTGGAGCGAGCTTTGTCTTGTTTTCCCTCCGCCTGTACTCATTTCACAGAAGCCTAAAACATACACGGCAAAATTGTAATATAGAGGCTGGGCTCTCGTCTCACCTTCTTACCTCGCCTTTCCATCTAGTAAGAATGTCTGCCCCAACTCTTGAGACTCTATGGTTGCACCCGTCACATAGGGCTCCTTAAAGCCGATCTGAATCGCTTTTTTAATAAAGTAGCTGCAGGGGCTTAGGGTCTTTGTCCCGCAGGAGAGAACTCTGAGCTAAAGCCGGGGTAGGCTTCCAACCGAAAAGAATCTCAAGACCAGCTCGCTACGGATCGATGAGGAGTTTTTCAAATGCAACATTACTTACGGCTATCTATTCCTATAACACTTTTGGTGAGTGGATGGCTTGGCGGTTGCTCACAGCAAAATAGTTTCACTGCGACCACGCCGCAGACGAGCGATGTTCCCTTGACCCAAGTGCGCGGTCAGGAGGAGAACATCGTCCTTCCTGAAGAAGAAGTCGTGATTGAAACTCTGGCTCCCGGCCCGGAAGATGCTGAGCCAGGTGAAATATCCGATGAAGGCGTGCAGACTGAAGAGAAGCCTACTCTCACCGTTATCTTGCCGAGCCATGATATGCGTATCGGGTCGGCTCCGATGCAGGTGACGAGCAAGCTCTCGACGCAAGTCGAAGCTCCCGATGTCCGTTATGTCCTCTCGGGTCCCGCAGGTATCGAGCTCGGCACGATCAATGCTGCGGGTCTTTATACGACGCCGAGTCAAGCCGCAGCAGAATTTGAACTGACGATTACCTCCATCTGGTTGAAAGATGAAACCGTTCAAGGCAGCGACAAGCTCAAAGTGATTCCCGCCAGCCAGATCTTTGTCGCCTGCGTCAAGGATAGTGTCAGCTTTCCTATCACAGCAGATGTTTATACGTTGCCGGTCAATACCAGTGTATTGCCTGATTTTGCCCAGATACCGAACGCTAAGGTCGCCAAGGTTTGCATGGATCAATACAATATCGCGACCCGTGATTGGACGGCTGGATTTCCTGGTGTGGCCAACTTATTCGAATGGTTTGGCTTGCAGACTAAAGCGACTCTGATCGTCCCCACCACGGGCAGCTACACGCTGCGCCTGACCTCTGATGATGGATCCAAACTCTACATCGATCAGCAGCTATTGATCAATAACGATGGGACGCACAGCACCAAAGCTCTCGAAGCAACGGTGCAAATGACCGCCGGCGAGCATGAGTTGAAGTTGGATTATTTTCAAGGTCCGCGGACTCAGATTGCCCTGGAACTCTTTTGGAAAGTGCCAGGCTCGGCGAGTTTTGTTTACGTCCCCAAGGCAGCATTCAAATAACAGCGGCCAACTCAGACTTGAGCTCCGTCCGCAAGTCCTTCAAGCCTCCGCCTTTGCATGCGCGACAGGTGCATTCTCAAGGCGGGAAGGGCAGCTCCACAGCCACAGGGCCCCCTCAAACTCACGACGATATCTCTATCTTCCCTCTTGGCCATATGATGGTTCCAGGAGTGAATATGGCCACAGTGGCAGCGAAAAGGCAGGGTGAGATTGAACAGAGGATAGTCAGCGATCAAAATCGCCATTGGAATTTCATCTGCAAGCATCGTTTCCTCCTCGGCCGACTAAAAAGTAAGTATCCAATATCCATAGCATTCTTAGAACATCTCACCAGAGACGGCCAGGGCCGCTAGACCCCAAATGCACAGACCGTACCTATAACCTGGCTTTTGCAGGACAGATATAGCTTATCGCGCTATCGTAGAATCTCGACTTTGAGAGGAGCCACGGCGTGTATCTGCTGCGAAAAACCAAGCGTTTGGCCACCCGTATCACCCATCTTCATATGTGGATCGGTGGCCTCCTCCTGACGATATTTGTCGTGCTCTTTGCGATCGAAGCGCGGCGCACCAATCAAGCTCGACACGACGAATTGCTCCATGACCTCAGATCATCAGCTTGGGAAGTTAAAACGCGGCTCGAAGAGTCGATCGCATATCTCAGCCTCTTCAGCGATGAAAATTCGGAGACGGCCAAAGAAGTCGACGCTCTGCGGGAACAGGTCGGCGAATTTATGCGGCACCATCCTGAAGTTCTCAGTATGGGTCGCATCGATAGTGGAAGCGAGCCCTCGTGGTCGCACCCGCCTCCCAACGAAGACCTACTCGATGTCTTCTCGCGCAGCGAATGGGCGGAGACTCTGCCGAAAGCCCGTCTCAGTCGACACCCGCTGCTCAGCCCAGCCTTTCGCATGAAACAAGGTACGAAGGCTCTCATCGTCTTCGTGCCGATGGACGAAGGTCCTGGTCTGGTGTATTTTCTCCTTTCACCAGAAATTCTCATCGATACAGCCTTGCCAGATTGGGCGTTGCAGCGCTATGAGATCAGCATTCTCGATGGGGCCGATCAGATCGTCGCGCGCAGTTCGACTGCCGCGCAGCTCGATCCACATCTCGGCGCTCGCTCGGAAGGATTGACTCCTTCCCTGCCTTTGCGCATCAGTTTGCAGCGCTATCAGGATGGCTTTGATTGGCAAGCCACGCTCCTCATGGCGCTCAGTCTCGGCGTGATCTTCGGCGTGGCTTTTGCGGTGCGAGAACTGAACGCCGATCGCAGTAAGAAACGCGAGCTGGCCCAGCAGATGCAAAAAGCCAAGGAGCTGGCCGACTCCGCTAACCGTTCGAAAAGTGAGTTCGTGGCGAGCGTCAGTCACGAGCTACGAACGCCCTTAACCGCAATCGTCGGGTATTCCGATCTGCTCATCCGTGGCCTTCCCAACCCACCACAGTTGGCCGCGCACCTTCACACGATTGCGCGCAACTCGCAGCATCTTCTGCTCCTCATCAACGATTTGCTCGACCAATCTAAGATAGAGGCCGGGTTTCTGGCTTATGCGCCCGCGCCTCTGAACCTGCTCGATCTGCTGAGGGAACTCCTCCTCAGCTGCCAATCCCTGCGCCGCGATAAGGACCTCGCCCTCATCTTTGGAACTCAAGGCCAAGTTCCGACCGTCATCATGAGTGATGGACTGCGGCTCAAGCAGATCCTAACGAACCTCGTCGGCAACGCCATCAAATTCACCGAGAAAGGTGAGGTCCATTTAACCCTACAATGCAAAAGGATCGCTGCTGAAAATCCGCCAGCTTTCCTCGAGTTTCATGTGACCGATACCGGGATAGGCATTCCTCAGGCCGATCAGAAAAGAATTTTTGAAGCCTTTGCTCAAGCCGATGCGGGCATCGCTCAAAAATTCGGCGGCACCGGCCTCGGCCTTTCCTTGTCGCGACAGATGGCTCAACTGCTCGGAGGACAAGTCTATCTGCGGCGCAGCGAACCGGGTCAGGGCTCAACTTTCGTGTGCCAGATCCCTCTGGTCCTTCCTTCGAAAGATCAAGAATGGTTTGAAGCGGAGAGCGTCACACCGATTCCCGAGATGACGCTCACTCCTTCGCAGACTGCAACTCCTATTTCTCTCAAAGGGCATCGCATCCTCCTCGTCGAAGACAGCCATGACAATCAACGGCTCATTGCTGCCTATCTTCACAATGCTGGTGCAACCGTCAAAGCTGTGGAGCGAGGCGAAGAGGCCTTAGAGCTCATCCAACAGCAGACCTCTATTGATCTCATCCTGATGGATATTCAATTGCCAGGGATCAACGGCTACGAGGTGACTCGCATTTTAAGGCAGCGCGGCCACCAAATTCCTATCATTGTTCTAACTGCGCAAACATCGATAGGAGAAGCCGAGCGCTGCAAGACATCTGGGGCTCAGGCTTACGTGGCCAAACCCTTTGACCCCCAGCTTCTGATTACCACCTTGAGTCGATTTCTCCCCGCCGCGCTTCCTGTTCACGAGGGAGAAAGAGACGAGGTGATACGCGGTCCAAATCCGGTGTCGACTGATGCCACTCTCACCCCTATGCTGCGCGGCTTTATCGACCGCCTTCCCACGCGTCTCAGCGCTCTTCAGACAGCATGCGACCAAGGTGATTGGCAAAGTCTGGCGCGACTTGCCCACACACTGAAGGGCACGGCTGCCATATTTGGACATACCTCCTTGGCGTCTGCCGCTGCGCAGCTCGAGGAGGCAAGTTTGTCTACAGAACCCCAGCACCTGAGTTTAAACGCCATGCAGACATTGAAAGACTTGCTCGAGACGATGCAGCGTGGCATGGATAAGGGCGGGACCTGATGCGTTACAGCTCTCGATCGTCCGGACTGACGAGGAAGAAATGAGCCAAGAGTCTTTCGAAAAACTGAAAATTCTCGTCGTCGATGACGATCCCGATCTGCGCGACCTGCTGACTGCCGTATTAGAAAAGGAAGGCTTTCAGGTCGATACCTGTCAGGACCTGAGCGGCATGAAAGAATGCGTGCGGCGATCTTCCTACCAGGGCATCTTGCTCGACCTCTTTCTCGGAACTGAAAACGGCGTTGCTGCCCTGCCTTTTTTAGCTGCGGAAGCTCCGCTGACCCAGGTGATTGTGATGACAGCCTTTGGTTCAATCGAACGGGCTGTTGAGGCCATGCGATTAGGTGCCAGCAGTTTTATCAGCAAGAGCCAAGATGCCCACTCCATAGCCACCGAACTCAAGCAGCGATTGCAGCCGACCGCGACCACGCTCTTACCAGCTTCCAGTCATTTCAAACATATTTTCCAGGACATAGGACTATGGGGTGAAAGCCCTCAAATGCAGGCTGTGTTCGATGACATCATTCAAATCCGAGCCAGCGATGCGCCCGTCTTGATACAAGGCGAATCGGGAACCGGCAAAGAGTTAGTGGCCAGGGCCCTGCATCGGTTTTCTCCTCAAAGTGCCGGCCCCTTTGCCGCTCTCAACTGCGCGGCGATCCCCGAAAATTTGCTGGAATCAGAGCTCTTTGGTCATAAAAAAGGGGCTTTTACTGACGCCAAGGCTGATCGTAAGGGCATCTTTGAGATCTGCAGTGAGGGCACCTTGTTCCTCGATGAGATCGGCGACATGCCCCTACCCTTGCAGGTAAAAATCCTTCGCGTGCTTCAGGAAAAGCAAATCGTTCCGCTCGGCGCGTCGAAACCAGTACCGATCCATACGCGGGTCATCACAGCGACTCTGCGCGATATCGAAGACGAAGTGATGCGCGGACGCTTTCGGGAAGACCTCTTCTTTCGCATCAATGTGTTTATGATCTATCTCCCCCCGCTCCGCCAAAGACAATCCGACATCACCCTGCTCGCCAATGCCTTCATCGCCTCGTTTGGTGAACGCTATGGGAAAAGCATCAGACCTCTGTCGCGGGATATCGCCTTGAGACTTGAGGCTTATTCATGGCCGGGCAATGTCCGCGAACTGCAAAACGCCATTGAACGCGCGGTGGTCCTCGCCAAAACAGATACTCTTCTCATCGAAGATATACTTAGGCAAAGGCCACGATTGAAAACGGAAGATGGGCGCGAAGGGCCTTCAGAGCGAGAGGAGCTCAGTGGACTTTCCTATGCCGCCGCAAAAGAAGAATTTGAAAAGAATTTTTTGGTCCGCCTTTTGAAAGCATCCAAAGGTAGCATCACCGAGGCAGCGCGCCTGTCAGGCCGCTATCGATCGGATATCTACCGCCTTCTCGAAAGGCATGGCATCCAGCCTGACGCCTATAAATAAGCCGACGCAAAAGGTACCGCGTAGCATTTTACTCCACGAACGCAGTGGAACACTCCATCGCAAGCGCCCTCTCGCTCCTCACTGTATTCCATTTTATACTTTACTTTTAGATAGTTACATACACCCCCGAAGAGTGGCCCACAAGTTGCTCTGTACTCCCTCGAACTTGGACTGATTCACTCTGGAGATTAAATATGTCACGTACTCTCACTTCGATGGTTCTGGCCGTATCTTTGATGAGCAGCGCTTCTGTTTTTGCTTCATCGAAAAAAGACAACTGGCAGTGCCAAGACGCAACGGGCAAAGAAGTTGTGGGCGTCAAAGCCAAGAAAGATTGTGCAAGCCCCAACAAGTGGACCAAACTAACCGACAAGACTTCCGCTTCTAAAACGCCTGCTGGAGCTCCCAAGCAGAATTGAGATCCGTGGCGTCTACGCCGCCAGGTGCCGCAAGCTTGCCTTGTGGCACCTGGATTTTCTAGGACCGCCTCATCACGTCAAGGTTTCACATGAAGTACTTTGCTTTATTGAAGGGCTTAGCGATCCTCGCCGTGATCATCGTCGTCTTGATCAGTCGCTTCACAGGACGCAAGGCTTCTTCCTCGTTCAGCTCATCGCCCCATGACAAAGAATCTGAAATAGCCAAATTGCGCGGACTCGTAAAATCGGCTCGGCTTGCGGAAAGTAGAACTTTCCTGGAAGTGGAAAGTCCTTTTGGAGAAAGATTTTGGGTAGCCTGCCCGGAGCAGCCCATTGAAGTGGGTGATACGGTTGCCTTTGAAGTCACGGTTCCCAAGCGTTATTATGAAGCTCGCGGGCTCGGCCGTGTTCTCCC
>CANJJY010000172.1 GCA_947474445.1 Oligoflexaceae bacterium | reverse complement strand
TCGAGACCGAGTGCATTCAATTCTTCGATTTTCATACCTTGCAGATTCACAGTGCCCCCTCCCAGTGTGTCCCGACTATCAGCCGGGTAGCTCGCGACTCTTCGTTGGAGTCTTGCGTTTCAGGCCAGCGCGTGCCGCGCTGCGTACCATAGGCGAAAGATCATTCTGAGCGAGAGATTCTAGGAGGGCCTGCGATCGCTGCAACAGATGGCTGACCGGTAAAGCGCGGCAGATCTCGGCCCTCACCCACGCGTGCGCTTGATTATGCAGCAAACGCTCGAATAACTCCAGAAGAGTCTGCTCGTCTTGATTCTTCTGACAGGCGTCGATGACTGGTTTGAGGGCTTCGGGTGTCAGTGCCTCAGCCTGTCTCAGGACCCATTGTTCGGTGGCCATGGCATCTTTTTCCCAAGCAAGTTGGACGAGGGCGGCCTGGTAGGCTGCAGGTAGGCTCGCTAGGGCTGGCATTTCGCTTTGATTGGCGCTGAAAGCAGCGTGTGCAAAACGTTGACTCGTCAGTTCAAAACCTTTGCTGCTCAAGCGATAGAGGTGCGGTAAAGGCTTTCTTTGCGGCTCGGCAAACAAGAGTTCGTTGCGTTCGAGGAGAGACAATTCTTGCGGTGTAGGGGTGGCTTGCATGATTGTCTCCATAGCCGGGAGTGTCGACCCTTGGGCTCCCGCCGCATGGAGGATATTGATGAAGCGTTCTAGATTCGCACGTTCCAGATTATTTTTCCGAATGAAGGGATCTCTCTCCAGATGATTCTTGAGTTTATAGATGTCGAGGATCCACGGCGTCGTGCTTGCTTCTTGAAAGATGCCTTGAATGATCAGGTGAAGGCGCGTCGCAAGTTCTGGGGCAAATTGAAAAATAGCGTCATGACTCGGATTCGAACTCATTGCAACGGCGGTATGCAGAAGCTCGATGACATTGCGTCCAAAACCGATGTCGGTGGCCAGCGCCTGATCGTCCTTGGCGATGAGACTGGAAATGAAGAGATGCTCTAAAAATTCTTGGTCGAAGCGTTCAGCATCCCAATCGCCTTCGGCGATCGTATGGCGATGGATCAAATCGAGGCACGATTCGACCGTCATCGTGCAGGTGTGATGGGGGAGCAGGTATTCACTGTTGAGAAAGTCGATAGCCAGTTCGGCGAGGAGCGGGGCCGAATGCCAGATGCGATGTCTGAGCAAGAGATGGCTGAGATCGAAGATGACGGCGCGAATGACGCCCGGACTGACCAGCCGATTGTCCGTTTCTTGGAGCAAGCGAGACTGAATGGTCGCCTGCAGAGGCTTTAAGAGTGTGTGAGCCTTTTGCTGTTCGAGAAAAAGCGCTTTTCGGGACATGGATACAAAGACTTCCATGCTCTGGGTCTCCTTCGCTAGGAATGGACCCCTCCGGCGGATGGGGTCTTTCGTTGCAGCTTCCTTGCAGGGGCGGCTTTTCATCGGCAAAGGTAAAGCTTCGACTCTATTGTACCGACAAGAAGGTTAAGGCAAGTAGCTGCAAAAGTTGACTCTTGCTAAAGTCCGGCGGAGCATGGCGAGAAGCCGTGGTTTTCCGAAAAGCTAAAAGGCTCTCTGAATGACGGCTAAAAATCTTCAAAACTTCAAGGACTATCTGCAGTCTGCTGGTTTCGACGAACAGCAGCCGGAGAAGTACGTGCGAAGCGGAGCGCCGGGATCGGCCTACGATCGACGCCGTCTGCCTTGGGAATTTAAGAGCTGGGTCGTCCATAGCGGTGGCAGTGAACTTGCGCAGAGAGAATTCAAACTAGAGCTGAAGCGCGAATCCCTGCTCGACAATATTAAAGATCTGTTTCGCGAAAACTATTCCTCTTTTCGGGTAGCCGGACTTCACAACGACGTCCATAGTGGGTTTTGGCTGCTTTTTGAGTTTCTTGATTTGGATCTGGAAGCCGATCAGAGTCGCTTGATTGAAGAGGAAGGGGCCCACCCAGAACAGCTGCCTCATGGACTCGCCGGAGTTCACGTTTCCCTGATGCAGAACATGGGGCAGCTGACTCTCTTCATGACCAGACATTTTCTACTCGGCAACGTTCCGGGAAAGATGTTTATCGAATTCCCCCGTTTGCTCAGTCGCGCCCTCTTTGGTCATGTGTTGACCGATCTGTCTCATCACAACGGCTATATTGCGACGATCGACAGCGAAGAAATCGGCCATCAAGTGATAGCAGAACTGGGGCTGCCTTCCATGGAAGAGGCCGGTTTTGATCCCAGTCTCATCTTCAAATCCTTTGCGCAGATTCGTTTGCAGAATAGCGCAGAGGCCTGGTCGCTGGAGTGGTCGCACGAGTCAGATCTGCCGGATCTAGTGATTCCGCCGATCGAAGTCCTCGAACAAAAAGAAGTATCCCGTCGCTTTCAAAACCTCGACGAGCAGATCCTCATGGAGGACTATGCGCAGGCCCTTCAAACTTGCCTGGCCTACCTCGAAAAGTCGCCGACATCGCTCTACCTTATTCGCCGTCTCGCTTTCATCTGCCTTTGGACGGGCTCTGAGTTCAGCCGGAATCACCTGGAAATCCTTAGTAAGTACGACCCCTTCAATCATCTGGCTCTCTCGCTGTGGATCAGGCGTTGCGCCGAAGAGCAGCAGGCTGAGTCCCTGCTCGAATATCTGTCAAAACTCGGCAATAGTCTGGGGCAGAACATCGATCGCTTCGAGCAGGCGGATATCACTAGCTTGACGCTCCCCGAAATGCTCGGCGACGCATGGAACGTCAAAGATGATCAGAGAGCTGTGGCCTGCTACGAACGCGTCCTGCAAGCGCGCGGCGAAATCCCGCGTATTCTCGTTAAACTGATACGCCTCATGCGAGATCTGGAAGATTCAGGTTCCGAAGAGCTCTATATGGATCGCTTGCTCGCCTGCGAGGTTCCTGTGCGCACCCGCGCTGCCATCTACTTTAGACTGGCCGAAATCAAACAGACTGTCGATCAAGCCGAAGCAGCCCAGTGGGCATTGAAAAGCTGGCAAACCAACCGCAGCCAAGTTCGCTACGCCTTGCTCGCGGCTAATCTTTTGACGTCTCTCGGTCGCGCGCACGAAGCCGTGCACGTGCTGGTAGAGACTTCCGAACATCTCAAAGGGCATGAAACCCTCAAATTGCGCCTCGAACTCGAGATGAGGATCGCGAGTATCTGGCTGCATGATCTCAATCGCAACGATTTGGCGGCCGAGAGAATCGGACGGGCCCGCGAGCTCAATCCAGATGATCCCATCGTTCTTGATCAACTGGCAAACTTGGCAGAAAAGCTAGGTGATGCCGATCTTCATATCGATCTACTCCTGCAAACCCTCGAAGCGGCGAGTCGCCATCACGCGGAGGATGTCACGCAGAGGGCCATCAAGTCCCTGGTTGAGTTGGCTGAAAAAGTGGAAACCCTCGAGCAGCAGGCCCTGATCTACAGCCGGGTCCTCAGACGATCGCTGATTGATGCCAAGACTCTTGAGTCCATCATCGCTAACACGGAACTCAAGCTTCCTTATGCTGAAATCCTCATGGCTCTGGAAAAACAGATCCAGGCCGTTTCTCCGGAGTCAGCCGGTCCCTATCTGCAGCTGATGGGAGACATTTCTCTCCGTTTTCTGTCGAATCCGGAACGAGCCAGAGAGTTTTACGAGAAAGCCGTTCAGACAGCTTACATCAGTAGCGAAGCCTTCGATTTTCTCGACCAGATCTACGCCGCTGAAGGCATGATCGATCAGCGCTACGGACTGCTGAAAAAAAGGCTTGAATTGGCGCCACCGCAGGAAAAAAGTGCGGTGTTACGCGAGCTCTTCTACTTTGACGAGGGCGTGAGCGAAAGTGAACGCGATTCCTATGCCTTGCAGATCTTTCTCACCGATCGCGAGGACACCGGGCCTTTTGAGGAGCGGATCTCCATCTATGAGCATCAAGGTGCCGTGGCGGGTATTACCTCTCTGATCGAGCAGCTCCTCGCGAAGAGTCCCCATTCCAAAGAAAGTCTTCCCCTCATCGATCGGGCGATCCAGGCTCTTCAGACCTCGCATTACGAGGGTCGTTATCGACTGATGGACGCGTACTTTCAAGTGATCAGCAGCGTCACCGGCCTTCAGGCTGAGACGGCGCGGCGCGCTCTGCAATCGCTGTGGTCTGATCCGGACAAGACCTATGTGAAGCCTTATCTGGAAACCCTCCTCGCCGCCGGTGAAATTCCTGAAGTTGAACCTGATGAGATGCTGGCTCTTCTCTCAGATGAGCAGACCAAGGTGAACCTTCTGATCAATCTCGCCAATGTTGTATCTGAGAACCGTGCGATCGGCTACTTGCGGCGAGCCTTCCGATTGAGTAAACAGCTCGATCTGAAACCGCCGGCTCTGCAGACCATCATTCATCGTTTGGCTGAGTTGACTTTACTCCAGGAAGACGAGCTGGGAGAGTCGATCAAAATTGTCCGTCTGTCAGGCAAATCCTTGCCCATCCTGCGGGTGTTGGGGCATCAGATCCTGTTTGCTCAGGACGAGACGAGTCGCGGAAAGCTGGCCGAACTCGCTTCGGAATTTCTCAAACAGGGGATCAGCGAAGCGGGCGATCTCGATGTGCTGCGACAATCGATCGGTTCATTGACGCGTGAACAGCAGATTGGCATCAAAGTCGCCTGGTTCAATGCGATGGGTTGGGACGATGGACTCCACACCAAGGAATTCGTTGTAGCGGCACTGACCCGTCTTGCGACCTGGGACCATCAGGAAGCGACCTTGATTTTCATCGATCGATTGCAGCGTGATTGGGACGATGAAGCTTTGACCTTAACGCTATTGGCGAGCGCTTTTAAAATGTTTGCCGAACATGAGCGACTCGACCTCGCGCGCATCTATGCAGACAAGTTGGGTTCGATTCTGAGCTTTCCCATTCATATGATTAATTTTGAGTTTTTTCTCAAGCAGCGCGATCTGGTGCGCGCCGAACGAACTCTCACCACCGCTCTGTCCAAAGATCCACGCCCGGAAGTGCTTGCGCTCGGTCTGATCAAGGCGCAGCAGCTGTCGATCGAGCTCAATGCGGGACCCTGGCTGCAGACTCTCCTCAGCGAACTGGTCGATCCCAATCGGATGCCCGCTCCCAGTCCAGAAGTCGTCAAAGAAACCACTTTTTTCTACGCGCGTTGGCTCGTCCTCTTGAAAAAAGACATGCGCAAAGCCTTGGGACATCTTGAATATCTTTACAAGGTCAATCCGCTGGACGCTCGCTACTGGGGGCCTTTGATCGTTCTCTATCGAGAGTTCAATGCGGACACTGATCTCTATGAACTTCTCTACCGAACATTGCCGCGTCTACGCCAGCAACCGGAAGTCCTCCAGCCCTATCATTTGGAGTTGGCGAGCCTCGAGTTAGATTTAAAGACGATGGGACAAAGTCTCGGCCTCATGGGCGAACAGACCGAGGTGACATTCAAAGGGGTGCCCGCCGATTTTCAAAGCGATGTGTCGACGGAGCTCGATAAAGTGGGACCTTCAGGTACCCACGTGGCTCAAGCCTTTGATCAGCGTGAACTGCCGACTGTGGCCCGGGATTTGAATCTTCCCCCTCCCGTCCGTCTCGGCATCTCAGAAATGAGCTCCGATACGGACAAGACGGAAGTAGGCTTGCGGCCTGATCTGCCGATGAGCGAGGATTCCTTTTCGGTTTCCCGATTCATGTACAATCAAGGAGGCGATCAGTTTTCTAGCCTAACCAAACCATCATCTGCGGCAGCGGGCTCGGAAGAAACTTCGATTCCTTTGCCGCCAGGTCCCGGGCGCGTGGCGTTTGCTATCCAACTCGATGAAGATACCGTCCAATCTCTGCCCCAAACTGAGTCAGCACGCCCTAGGCAATCAAGCCCCAAAGTATTTGAACTGCGCCTTGACGATGAAGGTTCTGCGACTCAAGAACACGTGAGAATAGACAAGACTAAGCTCAGCGAGTTGACCACGCGGCGTCTTGAGATGAATGTCCCTGACGAAACGCAGATGAGTCCTCCCGATCATCATACAGAAGAAGGGATGGATAGACTCAACGAACAGACGGCTTTCGCGAGCCCAAGTTCATGGGTTCAACCCTCGATGACCGCGGCGAGCAACTTGCCTCCGATGCATACGGATGCCGAACTCGATCGTCCTCCAGGGGCGGGCGATACGAGTGCGAGCGGGGAAAGATACATGCCGCCTCAATTGCCTTTGGGGCGTGGACTATCACTCGAACAATATGCAGAGCCTGTGACAACGACGACGGCGAAGGCTCTACCAACGCCAGCCAGCCCGACATCGACTGTCCCGCCGATGGCCTCGGACACGGCTATGTTTTCTGCCACCCATGATCCTGAAACAGCTCTCAAAGATCGGAATTCTCATCTGCGGTTTGAAGTGGAGGATTGGCGACTGGTTTCCTCGCAGGCCCAGGCAAAAGATGGTCTTTGCTCCTGGCTCTTCAAGTTTCCCTGCGTCGACAAAGCTGAGCAGCATGTCGCTCTCCAGGTCACGGCCTTGTTTGAAGATAAACCGGAGTTGCTCGAGAATTGGGAACACAAGGTCTGGCGGCAACCCAATGATCTTTTCTACGACCTGCGGTGGACCGATCGGATGGGGCGAGAAATGTTTCATCCTGGCGTCAAAACTCCGCTGGCTCGCTTGATCAAGGCTTTGATGCCGGTGATTAATTTTCAACATCTGCAGCAGCTCAGCCTTCGCGGCATCGCCGAGCGGCTCAAGGTCCGACCTGAGGAGATACTTCGGGTCAGGCGGCCGATCGAATGGAAAGACGAACTCATCCAGCGCAGCTGTCTGCGCTTTTACACGAAATATCTGATAGAAAACAAATTTCAAATGTTTCATCTGCCAAAGCTTGAGGACCGACTGCATTTTGATTTTGAGAAGCGTGAAATCTATCTCGATCGCGATCATTATATGCAGGTACCTTCGAGTCATTTATTTCATCGCATCGCTTTTCTCAGCCGAGCTCTGCACCTGGAGTTTTATTCGCTCCTGCAGTTGAGTCCCCAAAACGATATTTACCCTTTGCTCCTCCGCTGTCGACGCTCGCTCGAGCAGAGTCGTGGCGATAACGTGCGGCGTATGCTCGGGATTGAAAAGGATCCCTTGCGCGTGTTTCTCTCGCAAACAGATCGCGATCAGCTCGAAGCCTTGTTCAAAGAAGCAGGTCTTATTACTGTCGATAAAGTCGTCAAGATTTGCGGAGCATATATCGAACAGATCTATCGCATCAATCTAGCTGAGACTCTCGATGTCGTTGGGATTTTTGAATCGATTACCAGCGTTGATATCTCCCGTCTCGAGACCAAGCCCACGGCCCTGGTGGCTCAGTTTCCTGTCCTGCGGTCAGTGCTGGCTTTTGCCGCTGATTTGCGATTCGGTCAAAAACCACCAGCGTAAGACAATGAAATATAAGAATAAATCAAAAATATTTGAGTTTTTCGTCGGTCTTGCCGATAGGACGGTACAGCGCGGGTGCGCGCGTTTTGGGGGGTTAAGATGAAATTTCTTGGGGCGCTCTTTGTAACTGTCGTCGGCCTAGCCTGCGACGATCCCAGTAAAACAAAAACCTATGTGATCGGCGAGGGCGTGCAACCTGCGACAGGAGAAGGGGACGCTCAAGAGCCATCAAGCGAAAAGATGGCATCATCGATCGATGCCGAGCAAATCGTTAGAACTCCCAGTTCCGATCGTGGCAAAACCGGTACCACGCCGACAGCCCCCGCGGCAACGCCGGCTGGCAAACTCGTAACGAAGGTCGGCGTCAATTTTGAAGATTCAACGGTCAATTCCGATGCGGATTTCAATGATGTGATCCTGTGTCTGACCGGACAGTTTCGAGTCGAGGCCAACCGATTCGTTTCGACTGCTAACCAGAATATCTCGTTGACGACCTCTAAGGGCGGTGCTTGTAAACACAACGTCCGCATCGTCCTCGTTGATACAGCTGACAAAGAAGGTTCAGCGACGCTGCCGAGCGATTATGCACAGGCTTTCGTCGTGAATAACTTTCATATTGGGGACAGCGTTCGCTTTGAGATGGTTGCCACCGAGGGCTGCGACCCAGGTATCATACGATCGATGAGTGATGCAGCGGTCGCCAAGATTACCCCGGATGCCTGTCTAGCCCCAGTACCAGCGGCGAAATAAAAAACCAAATGAAGGCGGCCATCGAGAGAGATGAAAATAAATCCCTCAGAGATGCGCCACGCCTATCACATCAGGATTTGATGCGGACTTCTCCGTGGTCAAACTGATTTCGTCGATGAGATGGAGAAGCTGTTCGAAATCGAAGGGCTTGAAGATGATATAGGGCAGCTGCTCTTGAGGAGTGCGGAGGTAAGTGCCCGTCATCACGATGACGGGAATCGATCGCAGAGGATTCAAGATCCTCAGTTGCTCCATGAATTCCCAGCCATTCATATGAGGCATGATGAGGTCGAGCAGAATCAGTTGCGGAACCAGGCCCTTTTGCAAGAGGTCTAGGGCTCCGCGGCCATCGCCTGCACTATGGGTGCTAAAGCCCTCGTGCTGAAGAACTTCTTCGAGCAGTAAGACCATTCCGGGATCGTCATCGACGATGAGGATGTGTTTTTGCATGGCGTGTGGCTGTCCTTCCCAAGGGTCGCCCAAAATCGCAGGTATTAAGACATAGGACGTGCTTAATTGCTAAACATTTTTGTAGGGATTGATAAATACGGGGTTGAAGCATCAGGCTAGGGAGCCGATGGGGCTAGAACAGAAGAACAATAATCTAGACGAATCTATCCATGAAAGGTATCTTCACGATCGTCATACATCTGTATGGAAAATCTGTACTTGTAATCTTTTGATTGCACTT
>CANJJY010000171.1 GCA_947474445.1 Oligoflexaceae bacterium | reverse complement strand
CTTGAGGTAATCTTCGGCATCGCGCAGTTCAAGCTGGTGTCGCGCCGATTCATGTTCGAAGCGATCGGCTGCTGCAAAGAATTCATCGAGTTCATCGACGTCATCATCGTACTCACCCTCAGGATCGCGGAAAGAAGGCAGCATGCGATTGAGGAACCAATGCACCACTGTTTCATTACGGATGCCAACCGGAGCCGAAGCGATGGTCAAGCGCTCGGTAACAGGCAAAAAGGGCAAGCGCTCATCGACAAAGGTCGAAAGATAGGACAGGTCGTCGATATTCGAGCGAGCAAAACGGTCATCTGAAAATTCGATCGCACGGTCAAAGAAGGTCAGAATCCGTTCGAGCGAATCCGTATCGAGAACCGTGCTGATGATCTGCACATGGTTGCGTCCCGGAGCGACGTAAAACGGTGGTTTTAGCATCTCTGGCGTCACCGCCATCGCTTCCCTGATGTAATCAAGGTTTTTCTGATCGAGGGCATGGACGACGCCGAACTGGGCAAAGCCATAGCGTCCCGCTCGTCCCCCGATCTGACGAACGTCGGGGATACTCAGCGAGGTCATTTCTTCGCCGTTGAATTTTTCAGTCGTGTAGAACACCACTTCTAAAATCGGCAGATTGAGACCCATCGCAATCGCATCCGTCGCAACGAGGACCTGCGCTTCGCCGCTGCGAAAGCGCCGGGCTTCTTCGCGCCGGACCTGAGGACTGAGGTTGCCGTAGACGACAGCCACCTTATGCTCGGTGCTTTCCTCTATACGCGTCTTGAGTCGCAGCACATCGCGTCTGGAAAAACAGACCACGGCGGTTCCGGGGCGAATGTCTTTCAGCACGATGGGTTTATCCGCTACCGTAAGTTCGTTGTAGCGTTGGAGTTCGTGAATGCGGAGTGGTTCACCCAGATAGTTGGCCAGATCCGTAACGATTTGGATGCAATCGGGCGAGCCGGTCATGATCACTTTTTGAGCAGGCGCGCCCATAAACGCGGCGAGCCAGGCCCAACCTCTCCGCTCGTCGGCCAACAGCTGCACCTCATCGATGACGACGGCATCGACCTGAGATTCAAGATTGAGCATTTCTATCGTCGAACTGGTGAAGCGCGCATCGGGGCGCAAATCACGTTCTTCGCCGGTGAGAAAAGAGCAGGGCTTTCCACGCTTCTCAAGTTCTTCTTGCCCTTCCAGGGCGAGCAGGCGCAGAGGAGCGAGATAAACACCGGTCTCAGCTTCGGCTAATTCGTTCAGCGCGCGCCAGGTCTTGCCGCTGTTGGTCGGGCCCACATAGAGGACGAGTTCGCGTTTGAGCGATCGCGCCAGAGGATAATAAGCCGCGACGTCTGCATAGGCAGCCCGCTGTTCGTTGAGCTTGATCACATCGCCTTTGTACTTGGCTTCACGGGCGAGCTCTTCGACGGCGACGAGCGCACTTTTCGCCCGGCGCTTTTTGAGGGCGCGATTGAGACCGCCATAGTAGGGGGCCACTGTTTGAGCGATTTCATGGTCGTTCAGTAATTCGATATGGGGCAGAGTCTGGATGCGTCGGCTCAGTTCCCGCAGTTGGGATTCGATGCGCGCGATGAGCGCCTTCCGCGTGCTGGCAAGTGCCGCATCGACGGCGGCATTGAGCTTGGCCTCATCCTCATCGATCAAGCGATCGAACTCGCGGTGATCGAGGGCTTTTTCAATCTCGACGGGCAGTTCGAGACTGCTGGCCAAGAGGGGCATGGTTTCTGAATAGGTCCGATGAAGATTACGACCGTTGAGGCTGGTTTGGGGTAGGCTTTCAAGCTTCTTGCTGAGGAAGGCGCCGCGCGCCTTCGCCGTTTTGCTCAAGAGCTCGCGCCGCCGCTGCTGCGTGAGTTCCAAAGCCGCCGCTGCCGTCAGCTCCTTGGGAAACGTGAGAAACTGGGCGCGTGACTCTTCCGGACTCCCGATCCACCGCACTTCACTCGGCCTCAAACCGAGATCGACGAGCGACCGAAGAGCCGCCTCCGCTTGCGTCAAAGAAGTTTCACATTTACGTCGCAGCTCTTTGCCTATGGCTTCCAGACGTTCATGGGCCGCTTTTTTGCGTTTGAAAGCAGGCTCACCCAGTTCTTCGGGATAAAAAGCCGTGAGCGCCTCGGCGCTGAGATCGATCTGCACCTCACGCTCAGCAAAACGGCGCTGGACCGTCAGACTGAAACCCTGCGGCAAGGCCACGAGACCCTGGGCGTCCACTAGTTTTTTGTGACGCTTGATAAAGGCTTGTATGGGAAGTGGAATCTCAGTCGGCTTGGGGGCAATGGCCTTGATGGTCTTTGGTATGGGACCTTTTGACGGGATTTTGGCTTTAATCTGCGGCTGTGCTCGCACAAGGCCAAAGAAAACCTTGAGTTTATACCAAAAACTAGGTGCGCGGGGAGCCCGAGGAATAGGGGCCGAAGAACGACTCGGAAACGTCAATCTAACACCTCACAAAGGAGTAAAACCGGCTCGCTGTGGACCTGCACGAGGCAGCACGCGAAGCATGAGTTCTTTCATAGCACAGCGCTTGCGAGGCGCCCTCTACAAAATGGTCCTGCCCTTAAACAACTGTGTCAATTATTCCTACTCGAGACTCACCTGGGTCGAACCCAAGTTGATGCTGTGTTGAAGCAGGATGCGGCAGCGCAGCAGCTGCCCCGGCCCGAAGGAGGGAAAATTCTGCTTGCAGAAATACGAGCGGAAAGCACGCTGATCGGCATTGCCGGCGATGCTCGTCTTCAGCTCAGGGCTTTCGATGATGTGACCATCGAGCGACCATTCTTGCACGACTTTTTCCCGCAAAGTGGGAGGAGCTACGATAGGCGCAACGCAGCAGAGGCTATGGCCTTCGGCCAGGAGGCGCTGCAAATCCTGGACGGGAAAGGTATCGCCGAGACTCTGATGAGGGCTATCTTTCACCAGCGTATCGGTTTCAAAATGCGGCTTTTGGAGCCAGACCGAAAGGATAGGAAACCGCCAGCTCAGAGGCAAAGCGAGCAGAGAGGCGATGAGAGCCAGAGAGCCGACGCCGACGGTGATCATGTGGGACTTATCGCGTCGTCCAGGAATAAAGGCTGTCATCCCCACGGCCGTGAGGGCGGGATAAAACCAAGCGAGCGAGGAGGGCCAGAGAAAAGGAAAAAGGAAGCTGACAGCCGTCAGCAAACTCCAAAGCAGCATCAAGCGGCGATAGATCCACGACGCGAGGAGCCTGGCCCACCAAGGCTCCCAGAGGGAAATCGCCAGCGCCACGATATGGATAACAGCGTAGAACCAACGCTGGCCGGCGATGAAGAAAGGTAGACAAAACATCAGAATATACTGCGTGAAATTCTGATTGAGACTGCGACTCACCCAGTGCAAGGCCGTATCGAAGCGCCGACGCTTTTCTCTCGCTTCGTACCAGCGAAAAGCCAGATTAAAAAGCAGAAAAACCGGCACGAGCAGCACGAGGTAAACCGTCAGACGATGGACAGACTGAAAATCTCTCTGCAGAGACTGCATCGAGTAGAGCCCGTAGGCCAAAAACAAGAATGGCAAAATCCGCTGCCGCATACTGGTCCCGCTGCTGAAAGGTATCGCTCTGCTTCCCTATCATAAGCTGAGGCGGTCCTCTCGCTCAAGGTCTGAGGCGCGGCAGCTCAATTCCCTCCGCACCAACGCTCCAGCCAATGCAGGGTCTCAGCCTGCACCAGAAAAATGTTTTCACGACTGCGGTAGCCATGAGCCTCGTAAGGCAGCATCACCATGCGCGCTGTGCCGCCGACGCCCCGCATCGCGTGAAACATCCGCTCGGTCTGCAGCGGCGTCGTCCCGGGATTATCGTCGTCTTTGCCGTGAATCAGCAGTAAGGGTGTTTTGATCGACTCGGCGTGATAGAAAGGCGAGACGTTCATGTAGAAATCTTTGGCTTCCCAAAACGTGCGGCGTTCGGACTGGAAGCCAAAAGGTGTAAGGCTTCGATTGTAAGCCCCGCTGCGCGCGACACCGGCACAAAAAAGCTGGCTGTGAGCGAGCAGATTCGCCGTCATAAACGCTCCATAGCTGTGACCTCCGACGGCGATGCGCCTTTTATCGATCGTGCCGAGCCCATCGAGGGCATCGACCACGGCCTGCGCGTTGGCGACCAGCTGAGTCACCAGCGTGTTGTTCACCGTTTCCTTGTCTCCGATCAGCGGCATGGACGCATCATCGAGGACGGCATAGCCGCGTGTCACGAGCCATTCTACACCGAGAGGAGCGGGCCGGCTGTAGCGTTTGGTCGAAACACGCACCTGTCCAGCGACGGCGGCATTGCGATACTCAGCGGGATAGGCCCAGACGATGGCGGGCAATTTTTCACCGGGTTTTAAAATGGACGGCATGTAGAGGGTTCCCGACATCGTCAGACCATCTGATCTCTGAAATACCAAAGATCGCTTTTCGACGGCGGTCATGGCCGGGACTGCGTCTTCGAATTGGGTGAGCTGTTCACGCTTTTGCGTCGACCGATCCCAAAGCCAAAGATTCGGCGGACTGCTGGGGGCTTCGCGCGCGAGGATGATCTTGTCGCTGGTGTTCTGATAGAAACTGTTGAATTCTTCGATGAACGAGGCGTGAGGATCTGAGCTGAACAATCTTTCCTTCGTGCGCGTGTCGAGATGCATGCGATCGAGAAAGGGCTGCTCGCCCTCTCGATTCTTGCCGTCGCCGGCTAGGAAAATCCAGGGTCCTTCCTGGGCCACACGCTCTTGACCTAAGCCATCATCGATGGTCACGAGGCGCCCCGGATTATTGTAATCGTCCTTCACATCGTAATGAAGGAGTTGCCGCCTTGTGCCTTTGACTTTTTCGCTGGCGGGAATAAACAAATCGAGAGTCGCTACGCTCGTATCAGGATTAAAGCTTCGCACCAGCATTTTCCCGTGTTCGACCAAAAAATGAATCTTGCCGACGCGTTCGGGCCATCGCGCAAGTTCTTCCGGCCGCCCTTCAAAGGGTGCGCTCCACGCTAGCAGACGATCGCGTTCTTCGACCTTTTTCCGTGGATCGCCGTCATCGAGTGCTTCCAGCCACAGCAAGCGAGCCGGTTGATCGGCCTGCCACAGGGCATCGCGCGGCCCTTTTCTTTCCCCTTCGGGCGGCACGCCTTCCGCCAGGGGCATGGTGAGCACGCGATTCACGCGCCCCTTTTCCCAGACTTCCACGCTCCGCGCAAAGAGAGAAGCCGGGACGGCAAACGAAAAGGGCGGAATCATGCGTTTGACCAGCCACAACTTTCCGTTCGGCGACTGATCGAGAGCGGTGTAAAGGCCCGCCTCGCCCCAAGGCCTCGCCCTCCCATCGGTACCGGCATCTTTGAAGCTCAGCACTTGCCATTGAATGCGGGCGAGACTTTTGAATTTTGCTTCGTCGCCTTTCGTCCGCAAAAGATAGGGGTAGGTGCGCGAAGGTACTTTCACACCTTCGGCTTCTTCAATAATGGGTCTATCGATGTCACTGGCCGCATCCGGACTGTGGGTGCGGCTTGCTACCAAAAGTTCGCGACTGTCGCGACTCCACACCAGAGGATCGACGAAGATGTCGTTGATGCTCAGCCCTAGGACGGGATGCCCTTGACCATTCCGCGTATCGACGACCCAAAGATCGACGCTGCTCGTCCCATCGATGGCCAGAGCAAGCCATCGCCCGTCAGGACTGAAGGCATGCGCGCTGATATTGCGATTTTGCGGCACGCGCAAGGGCGTCTGTTGCCGAGACGCGATGGCAAAGAAGACAGGATTTTGCAGGAGCCGGCGACGTTTCTTGGCCCCCAGCTCAATGGCGATCTCCTCGCCTGCGAGTCCGATCGATGGCGTCGAGAGATAGGCGAGCGGGAGCGTCGACGAGCGTTCAAAAAAAAGCAGCTGGCTGCCATCAGGATTTTTTGCCCGGAGGGGACTGAGAGGTGCGTCGATCATAGCCTGCAAGTCGGCCGGCAAAGCGGGAACCTCGGTGGCGGCAACACTGAGGCGCGGTGCCCCCAGCAGGAGCAAAAACCCAAGAGCTATACTTAATCTCATGTATCAGCCTCATCTCTATCCAAAGAGGGCGCAGTCAAAGAGCCGTATATTCAGCATCTCCTCGCTCGCGGAGCTATGAAGATAGGAGTGAGGAGGAGGATAAGACAAGGAAGAACTCAGAATTTTTCCCAGAGATTTTTTTGAAAACCAGGGTTAAAACCGCTCACACCGGACATGTTTTTCGTCACTCTGAAATGCATCTTTTTCATGCACACTTTTCTTTGCGTCCGATTCCGCAGACTCACTCGTAGTGGAAACTATGTATAGTCAAAAAAAACCCAAATAAAGGTTAAAAATGAGAGGATCGTGAGCTCCCCTCACCTTTAACTTGCAATCTTTCCACCTCGAAGGCATCCATGAACAGAGCAGAATGATTGTTGAGAGCGCTTGCTTGTCTGAATGATCAGAGACAAGAAAGCCCCTTAGAAAAATGGAAGTGATTGTGCACGACCATTGCGTAGGGGTTTGTGTTTTTGGAGAGAGCATTTGCAAGGAGGAAGGCCCTGATGGAGCCCAGGCTGCGACATAATTTAGACGAATTGTTGAAGAGCAAGGGCCTCAGGGCGTCGGACCTCTCGAAGATTACCGGCATTCCCAAACAAACTTTGTCCGAATGGCGAGCAGGTCTGGTTCCTAAAAGCATCGTGTCGCTCAAAAGAGTGGCAAGTGCTTTTGATATCTCTCTCGACGCTCTCGTTTTTGAAGCAGGACTTGAGGGTCCGAACCTGGTCGAGACAGAAATAAAAGTAAAACGCTTGGAGCAGGCAGTCGCCACTCTGGCAGCGGCTTCACCCGCCAGTTTTATCGTTTCAAAAGATGATGGACTCACCCAATTCGTTTCAGAATCTTGGACACGGACCTTCGGTTATCCGCGCGAAAGGATGGTAGGACGCTCATGGTACGAAACGATCGCTTCGCCTGATCGCGACGACATCAGCCTACGCTTTGCCGCTGACCAAAAAAATATGATTTGCCAAGAAACGCGCATGATAGCCGCGGACCTCAGAATGATCAGCTGTCAAATCATGCGGCTGCCCCTGCACGGTGAACGCTCCCTCATCAGCTTTTTGCCCAGCGATCAAGCCAAGCTCGAACTCTAATCTACAAGCGGCAGCAGCGAGCCTGCACCGTGCATCCACCGCCGATGCACCACGCCTTGCATCCTTGTTCATTGCATTGAAAATCATTGACGTGATTGATGGGGTTTTTGTGATCGCCGAGGATATCGACGCGCTGCAGGCCGGTCGCCTGATAGTGGGCGGGACATTTGGAGTAGGGACTCCAGCGATCTGTTTCGCCTTGGACTGATTCGCCAGCCTTGCAATCCAAAGTTCTTTTTTCCTGAATATCCAGTCGCTTTTCCAACTCTTCAATTTTTTTTGCAAGATCGGTCCCCGTCGTCTGCGCCCAACCGCCCTGCACCCATGAAGCCATCACGAGGAGACAACTGAAAAGCCAAAGTCCTATCGTTCGCGTCATCGGCCCAACTCCTTCGCTTGCCTATAAGCCACGGGATACTTCCCTCTATTGTAAGGGGCGCGCGCAAATAAACCTAGGGCTGGGGGAGTGAAAGGAGATGGGAAGCTGAGGCTTTAGGCGACCTGACGAGGCGATTCTTTAAAGGCGAGACTCGCGACCTCTTTCCCCAGTTGGGCTAACACGTGAGTATAAACGCTTGCGACTCCTGACTGAAGAGGCGGTTGCAGCTGACCGACTAAAGGCAGCAGCAAGCCTACTGTGTGATCGGAAAGGGACGACCACAGGATCGTCGCGAGTTGCTGGTCCGCACTGAGCTTGACCAAAACCAAACCGAAGAGATCCGCCTTGGGATAATAAGCCAGCCACGAGCTGAAAACGAGGGCCACCTGAGGAGTCGGCGCGATGGGTTCGAGCAGGGTCTCTAATTCCTTCCGATTCAACTGGGGGAGGATCGCTGCCGCATTGTGAGGAATATGAAGATAGTTCCAAAGAAAATCAAAGCGCTTCGCGTTGAGACAGATCCGCATGATTTCATCTCTTTGAACGATCTTCGTCAAGGCGGCCAGACTCTGATCGATCAAACCAGCGCGCAGAAAAAAGTCGGCGGCTTCGCGATAGAAGCGATAGTCTTTCCAAGCCATCTTCTCATAGACCTTGCCAATCAGGTCCAACTTGTTTTCTTTGGCATAGAATTCAATCGCTTTATCGTAACGTCCATTCCGTTCATAGAGAACTCCCGCTCGATTGAGCAGATTCATGCGGAGCAGCACGTGGGCCGCATCATCGATGAATCCATTGTGCTCGAGCACATCGACGGCTTTTCTCTGAAAGCCGATGCTTTCGAATATCTGGGCGGATTCTCTGAACTTCTTATGCTGAAAAAGGGCCTCGGCATGGGCGTGCAGCTTCCTCTGATGGCGATTGAGCTTAGCGTAGAGGTCGGTCTTGCGGACGATGGTAGGCGGCGGATTCATGCCAGGGCCGCCGCGCATTTGGATGGCTTTGTCACTCATCTTCGCATGTTGCTGCGCAAATAAATATCTCACGACGATCGCGCGCACGAACAAATAGATCAACACGACCACCAGACAGAAGGCCGGGATCAGGTATTTAGCTGCGGCGCGGATGTCGATCTCTTCGATTCTCAAGTCCGTCCCTCAATCAAGGAGAAGCCCCTTTTTATCGTCAACTTGCGAATATTATTTAGTTGTTCAGCTCTGTCATCGATCCTCGCAAAATTGGCAAAAACGCAAAGCACAGCGCATTTGCCCGCGGGCTCGAGGACTTCGTTTTTCAGTAAGGGGGTGTTCAAATCCCTCCCTACACAAAAAAAATCAGCTGCGGACTTGGCCTGGAAT
>CANJJY010000170.1 GCA_947474445.1 Oligoflexaceae bacterium | reverse complement strand
GTAGAAAACTGAAGGCAGAGTCTTCATCGTTTAAGTTGGCGAGAATCTGCCTCCCCTGGTCAAATAAGACCTTGAGGCCGTCATGGGCCGATGCGAGGAAAGCCTTATGGTCGCGCCCATAGCTGGCATCGAGAAGCTGGACCATTTCGGGAGCAAAACTTCCTGATGGTCTTGACACCCATTCCGTGCCGCTCGGGCCTAAAAATGAATCCAGAGCAGATGAATCAAAACCAAAGCTATTGCCTAGTACATCGCTAGCCTTTGCTAAGACCGCAACAAAGAAACCGCTGAGCCCGTCGACAAAGCTCTTTAATAGCTCCCGAGTCTTTTCCTTGGCGCTATCGATCTTAGATTTGATGGCCATCCGACGAGGCGCGTCGGAACAGGCGCCAAAGTTGGCAATTTCGGCGGTATCGAGAGAGAAAACTTTCTGTGATTGCCACTTGCCGATTTGCGCCGAGCAAGATTGGAGATCCTTTCTTGACTGGCGGATCTGATCTTCTACTTCTGCTAGTTCGCGATTGATGCGCTCGAGCTCAGTCTCGCCCACAGTGGGGCGCTTGACCTCGATTTTGTCGTTGGGGTCAAAAGATCCACTTGAAATAGTCGCTGTAATGGTACCGCCTGTATCGGTGGACTGTATGTCCCATTTTAAGGGGGCGACCGGTACAGCGCGAGTTCCGGCCCTGCATTGAGCCGACTTAAAGACTTCATCCCCATTGAATTGATAGTTTCCATTCCAAGAAAAGGAAATCGAAGTATCGAGACAGAGGATCCCGTCGTCTGAGTGGTCATAATTGAATTCATGAGGCCCAGGAATGTAACGTCCCATCTGTGACTGTATATAATAGGGTGCCGCGGAATTATATTGGCCCGTGATATCAAGGCAGCCGCGCGCCGGAACCTGGAACCACCCCCGCACGTTGGTCGTTTTGTCGGTGACCTCGTGTCGCTGCATGAGGAAGAGCATGGTGTCTTTCTGGTTACAGATCTTATACGTATAGGATCCATCGGCAGATTGCAGGCTCGATTGTTCTTTCGTCTCAAGGCTACACGAGGAAAAAAGTAAACACAGGCTAGTGAAGGCCAAAGTCCTGAGCATGGCAATTTGATGAATCATTTTCCGGCCCCTCCAAGTTTTCGCGCGACTGAATCTTCAAAATTTCTAAGCAGGCCCTTTATGGAATCCTGTTTCTCCTCCAGTTCGGCCCTCTTTTTTTGGAGACATTTTGTCTTGGATTTAACGTCCTCGCTATCACAGTCTTTTGAAGACGGAAGCTTCAGCTTTTTCAGCGATCTTTCTGCTTCTCGAATTCCTTTCTTTAAGGAACTGCTTAGATGTTTGAGGGCCGTGAATATTCGAGGTCTTCCATCCTCGTCAAACGACCAAATCCCCAAGATGGGAACAGTCAGCTCTTGAGGCATCTCAGCGATCTTCTTGCCAAGCTGTTGCAATTTTTCATTTCCTTCTTGTCGAATCTGACTGAGATGGCCCGTGAGGTTTTGCAGATTGATTTCTTGTAGAGAGATTCGGCTCATGACGCCTTCTTGTTCTTTGAGGAGAGAATCTTTAGCTTCTTTCAAAGCTTTTGTTTCTAATTCGAGCTGGCTATTGGATTGTGTGGCCGTTTCTAGCCCAAGCTCAATGTTATGGATATCCTCTTTAGACACTCCAACTGATTTTAAAATTTCTGCCGTTGCAGAATTAGTTTGTTCAAGGAATAGAGTGGCTTTCGTCAATTCTGCTCTCTTGCTTTCGATCCGTGTGGCGGTCTCGAGGATTTTTCCTTGTAGATCTTTGATGGATTGATTGCGCCCAACCGCTGCGTTACCGACGTCGGTGAGGGTAACACGGAGACCATTGAGACTGACTTTCAATTGGCTGCTCTGAATTCCGAGGCTGTTGATCCCGTTTCGCAGTTCTTCTTTCAAGCGACTGAGAACTCGTTCAGACTCTCGCGCAGCGGCTTGCAAAACACAGTCATTTTGTTTTGCAGCCTCACACACGGGATTTGGAATTATTTTCGAAGCGTGGCAGGTTCGACCAGGATTTCTAAACGTAGGACAAGGGTAGTTAAATCCCACTTCTTCGCCACAATCGGAGTCGCAGTTGTACTCATAGGTGATTTTTGCGGCTTGATCATCGCTCAGCTCCTGTCCTGGTCTTGGATCGCTGACCATTTCAATCGAGATCCCCTGCCATTTTCCAATATGAAAGGCGACGACCTTTCCATTTTGAAACAAAGGCGCACCGGACATCCCGAGCGACGTTGGACAATCTGTTTTGATCAATCCAGTCGACGCTTTGAAATCGACAACGCGGCAATCGATGCGGACGTAGTCGCCTGTTAAGACGTCGAAAGCAAATATTTGCACCTCCGCTTCAGGATTAAGATCTGTGAACTCCGCAACTTCGAGTTCAACGCGATGCTTTAATTGAAGTTCGATAAAATCGGCACGCTCAGAGTATCGGGTATGATAAAGGGCTGTCGTTGAAGTTCCGTCGGCTGCGACGAAGGTGTAGCCAGATTTTTCGCCAAAAACATTGATATCATGAACGCAGTGCGCGGCTGTGCGGACTCTATCGGAGCCGACGAGGAATGCCGTACAAACTCCAAAAGGTGTTCTCAACTTTCCAACGGCCGTTTCTGGAATGTCGCCTGAGGCGCGAACTGCACGCAAGGATTTGATCTCCATCCAATCAGCCTTGAGTTCATCCAGTTGTTCAATGAGAGGTTCGGTCAGGAGCTGCTCCTTCACGAATTTCTCTTCATCAGACACCGTCGATCTCATGGAATTGACTTGCTCGTTCAAGATGGTTTCCTGTGCCTTGCTTGCATCGACGTCTTTGGATAGTGCGCTGACTTCAAGAGCAGTCGCTTTATTTTGTTCGTTTAGCTGGGCGGATTGAAGTTCGATTTGATTCAGCTTTTTCTTAAGTTCTGCGACCTGCTGTTCAAAACTGGACTGACTTTGACGGCCTTCTTCCAGTTTAGTTTGAGCGTCGAGTTTGACTTTTTCTAACTGAGCAAGCTGGGAATCTAGATTCGCTTCTAAGGTGCTGTCTTCTGCCAGCTTCTGCTGCAGATCGGCTTCGCTACTGGCTAATCTGTTGAGTTCGGCTTGTTGGGCAGCTATTTGAGCCTGGGTTGCGGCAATCTCAGCGTTGAGAGAATTCACTTCGTTTTCAAGCTGGCTTTTCTGAGAATTCAACTGATCGCTTTCGCCGTCTGCTCTCAGAGCGGGGGCTGGAAGAAAGACAGCACTGATTAGAAACAGGGAAAGGAAATGCAATTTAAAATGGGTGGCTATTGGCATCGGCAAAGACTCCCTGAATTAGATTTGCTTGGTCAAGACCTTAAAAGCGTCGATGAGATCCAAATCTTCGCAAAGACTGAGGAAAGGCCAGTCAAGGCGCGTTTGGACCCGCAAAGGGACGTGCGTGTATTTATGGCGTGTGCGTTTTAGCAGGCTGGCTGAAGGCATTCAAGTAAAGTTTTTCGAATGCGCAATGCCTTGCATGGGATTGCGCATTTGAGCTTCGATGAGGGGAGCATCTGAGACTTGATGATGGGGATTGAAACTCTGATCAGCCGTCCGACTTCTTGAATCTGGGAAGCGATTACGATCGAGGCTAGAACCGAGCGGGCCTGCAAGAATGTATGAATTGCCTTCAGCAAGGCGGCTCCTCACTGATATAGGCAGGGAGAGGTCGGTGCTCGTGTTCTCGTTCGTAGAGAAAAGTCGCAAGATGTTCAGCCAGAGTTCGGTAAAGGATACCATCTGCTGGCTGACGAGACTGATAGGGTTTAAGAAAAGATACTGGCCGACAATCCTATAGAAATCTATCACTGTAAGCCGCACCCACCTTCACACTTATGCCCACCGCATTTACGTCTGCAAGTTCCGTGTAAGTATTGGGCTTTGACGCTCTTTGCCATCTAACCGTTAAGATATGCCGATCAATCGCGCTGCTATCGACCCTTATCAAAAGATTTGCGAAACATCTTCCCGGTTTTGAACGGTGTGCAAGCTCGTGCAAATGCACCTTTTATTTTTCGGTAAAGTGGGATATCGCGAAACGAGCATTTCGCAATACCCACGCCTATCCAGCTCTTTGAATTTGCTTCCAAAGGAAAATTTATGACGGCTCCCTTTCCGCGCACGATTATTCTAGCCCTAGCTCTCTTAGCACCTGCTTGCTCGGTATTTGAAAAAGACCATTCGAAAAAAACCGAGAGCGGGACCGTAGGCGAGCAGGGAGATCAAACCTACCTGGCCGACGCAGTGTTGAGTCTCGATACGGTTCCTCTCCAGTTGACGGCACCCAACCAAAAGGAAAGGTTCAATGAGTTTACGGTCGACACTGAAAGTAAAGATAAGATCCATGCTCAATTCACATTCTCCGCCCCCGAGCAAACCAAGCTGCAATTGGCTTATGTCGGGAAGTTAATGGAAAACTGTCATGGTGTCACACCCACACCTGCCTTTACTTGGAAAAAGGATGATGCCTCCTCATCAGCCCCTTGGACGCAGAGCACGCCTGTAACGGCCGAAGCAGGTCTCACCTACCGGATTGATCTTGACGTCGATAATTCGGCCGGATGTTCGAGCATTCATGTAGCTTTTGTCGTGATCAGAGCATATTGAAGATCGATCTATTTTTGACTGCGAAGCCTGCGTCTTGCGGTCTTTCGCGCTTGACTCCGGATGGCGCTACACGCATATAGGCCAGGCCATCAGAAAAGTTTATTCTCAGGAGACCCTATGTTCCGACCACTACTACCATTCTCAGCCATGACCGCTGCCAGCCTTTTTCTCGCTTGCGGCAAGAACGATTCAAAGAAAGCTCCGGATCCCGTCCCCGCGCCTATCGTTGGAAAAACAGAACTGAGTGCGACGAACCGAAAAATCTTGGGTTCTTGGAAGAGTGATAAACTATCATTCGTTCTGAGAGATGAGAACGGTCGGCGCATCGGCGAGATGAAAATGATTTTAACTTTCGCGGAAGGCAGCGTGAGCTCGAGCGGAACGTGCTCGTTTGATAAGGCAAAAATTTCTATTGGCCCGGTCTCCGTCACGGGGGCAGCCAACATCAGTGATGACTCGATTGAAGTTCTTGAGGACAAGGAAAACACCCTGATGGGCCCCGATCCTTATAGCTGTACGATTAGCATCGAAAAACAAAAAATGAATTATCTGCTCGACGAAGGCGATACCGTTCAATTGCTAGCAGAGTCAGAAGTTACGCCTATCGTCTTGCATCGACAGTAATAGAGACGGGCATCGACGTTTGCCCCCTTTGAATTCTTGTTTTGAACCGGGGATCTTTTTTAAAAAAAGGTCTCCGTTTTATTGGCGAAGCTTAAGCAGAAAATTGAAAACCTCGCAGCACGATCTACTATTTAGTGGGAATGGGTATGATGAGAGTCGGGAAAGTGCGGATGAGAATGCACCATTCGTTCATGGCGATGCCTATGGCTATGCTTTTCGCCGACTGGATCATCGGGGCCATGCTTATGCTGGTGATGCTCGTCGTGGATATGGCTATGTTCGTGATCCATGACCTCGTGGATATGCTCATGTTCATGCTTCTCAGCAACATGGCACCAGACTCCGACGGCCATCAATATGATCGCCATTCCCAATTGCCAGGATAGAGGCTCTTGACCGATAGCGACCGCGATCGTCGCCCCAACGAAAGGAGCCAGCGCAAAGTATGCACCCGTTCGAGCGGCACCGATATATCGCAGGGCCAGCACAAAGCAGAGAAGACTTACACCATAGCCCAAGTATCCAACCACTCCCGCAAACAGCAGCGTCGATCCCTGGAAGCTGGCTTGGTTGAAAACAATTGCCAGAGCAACGTTCGTCACTCCAGCCACTGTGCCTTTGATCATCGCAATCTGCATAGCATCACCGGCAGCAATCTGTTTTGTCAGATTGTTATCGATACCCCAGCAGAGGCAAGCCGCCGCGATGCACAAAGGTCCTAGGTATCCCTGAATGCCTGGAACACCTGTCCACGAAAGCACAAGGCTCCCGGCTAAGATCGAAAGCATTCCCAAGAGTATTCTCTTGTCGAAGTTCTCGTTGAACACGAACCAGGCAAGCAGAGCCGTAGCCAGGCTCTCCAAGTTGAGCAGCAAAGAGGCTGACGCAGAGTCCGAGCGGGCGAGCCCCATCATCAAAAGAACAGGTCCCAGGACGCCGCCAAAAACTGTAGCACCAGCCATCCAGATCCAATCGCGTCCCCTGAGTGGCGCTTCGGCTGCCGGTCCCCGAAAATATCGCATCACCGCCCGGGTGAGAAAGAGACCGATCCCGGAACCAGAATAGAGCAGACCGGCGAGAAGCCAAGGTGAGGTTCCCTGCAAAAGCCATTTTGCCGCTGGAGTGCTGGCTCCAAAAAGTGCAGCTGCCCATATCGCGTAAAAGAAACCAAACTGCACCCTCAGCATGCCCATCCCCTTATGGATTTCCCCTCAGATCAAGCATCGTCTCGAGACCAGCTTTCGCCAAGTTGAAATTCTGCCCAGTCTCCATCCGACTTCGTTTCATCTTATAGATCGATTCGATGATGTCCGAAATGCCTAAGCTGTCGCCGATACCCTTTTCAAATTCTGATCGCAGTCGTTTCAAAAGGGCTTCCGAATTCACGATGCCTTGATCGTAAGTTTTGAAAAGCTCCTTCTGAGTCGTCATCTCTTGCCGGTATTCATGCAAGGTATGCTCGATCTCCCGCTTCAAGTAGGACTTTTGCAATTCAATGGCGGATATCTCGGAGACTTTTGCCGCTACTTCGGAGTTCAACACGCTTCGTGCTTCGAGATCCACCGTCAAGCGTATACCGAAAGCCATTTCTCTCTGGGGCAGACTTCCAGCTTCATCTTTCTCCCTGACCCTAAAACCAGTGTAGCTTGCGAATACACCTACCTCTGGAAGCCACCAGTCTCTTCTAAGTTTTGTTTCTTCCCTATAAGCCTCCGCCTGCAAAGTTAGCTTTCGAAGCTCTGGCAGATCTTGAATCGATGGGTCCGCTAGTTCCTTTTGGTCCATCGATAGAAAAGAAGTTCTTAATTGAAAGGGAGTATCGTAATCAAGCCCAAGGACGAGAGTAAGTCGATCCTCCAACTCATGTTCCTCCCTTTCCAAAAGAATGAGTTCACGCTTCATGTCATCCGTTTTTCTTGCGATCGTCATTAAGGACGTTTTTGTCATCAAACCAGCGCGGACTTTTTGGTCCACTGAGGCTTTAAGTCCATCAAAATCGTCCATGGAATCACGGGTCAGTTTTATTGCCCGCCTTATCGACTCCAAGCGGATGTAGTCCGATTTTGCTTTCATCAACTCACTCCGATAGAGGGTTTGCTTATCCATATCTTTGATGATGACTTGAGATTCCTTAGTAAGAATAGCCAGTTTGTCCCGACCACCTCGATAAAGGTTGGCCTGAAGATCGAGTTTCCAAAAGGGAGCCGACTCATCGCTCCCGTCGGCCTCTTTTCTTTCAGCCAGTCCCGCCTCAAATCCCGCTTTTGGATAGAAAGACTGATCCAAACTGGAAGTTCTGGCTCGTGCAGCCGACAGTCCTTCACTTGCCGATAGAAAGGACTTGTTATTCTTTCGGATAAGAGCGGGCAAGTCCTCATACCCAATACTCAAGGATTTCTCTGCCAATGCCGCAGTCGAAATCACTGTCAAAAATAAAAGAGATAAGCAAACCCTCATATCGCGCCTCAGTCCTTTAGTCGAGATTATCGAAAGCCGAAAGAAGTTCACGGCCTTTTTCTGTAAAAACAAAATCAAGGTTGAATGGCTTAGGCACTCCGTCCGGAATCTGTCCCGCGAAAGTCTTGCCGTCAAAGCTTACTTCGAAGTCTTTGGCTTTTGCGCCTTTCTTCAGGGGGAACGCATGGACCTTCGCCGACTTACCCCAAGCAGCTGCATCCACAGGCTTCATTTCCGCGTCGTAAACATAAACTTGAATTTTGCCATCCGATGAGCGAACAAGTTCAGCCTTATACTGAAGCTTCGCTTTGGGACCGAGTCCCGCATCTTTCTTCTCCACAACGGCAGACAGCACACCTCCAAACTTTCCACTGTCGCTCAGTTTCGGCCCATGCCCTTCATCGTGGGCCAATGCAGGAATAGCCCGGGACAGAAACGCGGCAATCAAAAGACTTTTCCATACTTTCATAACAATTCTCCTTTATTCGCTTGAAAGCGAAGGTATTGCTCGGAGGCCTTTCTACCGAAAAGATAGAAGGCCGTCGGAGTTACAATGAGGTCGAGGAGGGTGGACGATGCCAGTCCCCCGACGATAACAACAGCAACCGGGTGCAGGATTTCTTTGCCCGGCTCTCCAGCAGCGAGCAAAAGTGGAATCAAAGCTAACGCGGCTGTTGAAGCTGTCATGAGGACCGGAACGAGTCGTTCGAGAGTCCCCCTTACGATCATGGCTTTACCGAACTCCTCGCCTTCTGCTGCCATGAGGTGGAGGTAATGATTGATCATCAAAATGCCGTTACGCGAAGCGATTCCGCAAAGAGTGATAAAGGCGATCAATGTAGCAACGGATAAAACTCGTTCGGTGAAATAAATAGCAAACACGCTGCCGATCAAAGCCAAGGGAACATTCAGCATCACCTGCACACTTAAAATCCAAGATCGAAAATGGACAAAGAGAACCGCAAACACGCCGAGGAGGGCCACAATGCCAAGAATAAGAATTCTCTTCGACGCTTGCTGTTCACTTTCGAACTGTCCACCTAGCTTGATGAAGTAGCCGGCAGGTAGGCTTAGCCCTTCTTTTAGAGCCGTTTGAATATCTTTTACCGCCGAGCCAAGGTCTCGTCCCTGGGTATTCGCCGAAACCACAATCCGCCGCTG
>CANJJY010000169.1 GCA_947474445.1 Oligoflexaceae bacterium | reverse complement strand
TAAATGCATATCTGCAGCGCGATCAAAAATTTCTGGCTACGGCGGGGATTGTCGTCGCGCATGATGGGACCGAATTGCAATTGACGCGCATTCGTCCGAACCAGTCCGATCCTCTCGCAACCTATCAAGTTTTCTTTACGAGCGAGTGCAGTCCTTTTCCTCAGGATCGTTCCGATTACAGTCGCATCTTTAAGAGCGAGGCCATGGGCAGCATCTACGATGCGAGCCACCCCTGTCTCGCTAAGCTCAATTGTGCCGCCGGATTATATCCTCGCGTCCGCATTTCGACCATAGGGACGGGGGCCGCTGAGTATGCGGCCTCAAGTTTTCCTCAGCTGACGCAATCGATTATAGGCGGTCCAGCTGGAATCGCGCTTTGTGCTGAGCAAGGGACCGGTTTTGTGAAAGTTTGGACGGAAACGATTCAATCTGAAAAGTCTGCAACCCTGGGCATCAAAACGAAAGTCGTTTCGCAGCCCCTCTTGATGACGGAAAGAACGACGGGACCTTCAGAATTGGTGATTCTTCCCTAGACTGTCAAACAAGCTTTTCCATAAATATCGTGCATTAAATTTCGTCCGACGGAATCTGATACCAACCATGCTAGGCAAGGGGATGAATAGCTTTATTGTCGATTTGCTTTAGAGATAGGCTTGGCATCTCTGTTGAGACTATCAAGCTTAACGAGACTGACCTTGGCGTTGTCGCCCGATTTGAATGCCGAAGTTGCATGGACTTTCCCTTTCTCTCGGGGCCTTCGAACGACTTCAAGGCGCAATTCTAAGGCTTCAAAACGGCGGGGTGACCTGCGTACCGTGAGTGCTTCTAAAAGTTCGAAAATTAAAGGATATCAGGTACTTGACAAATTCACGCCGTGACTTTATGCTTTCCTAAGCTGTGAGTCAGGAAATAGTGTGGTATTTAGAGTGAAATTGATTGAGAGAAAAATAAGTCAAAGATTACTGGAAGCTAGCCAGCACTTTCCCGCCCTCGTTTTAACCGGAGCCCGTCAGACTGGCAAGACAACCCTTCTCCGTCACCTCTTCCCGGAACATCGCTATGTTTCTCTCGACAGACCGGCAACGGCTGAGCAAGCCGAACTTGATCCCGAAGCCTTTTTCGCGGCGCACCCCGCACCTCTTATTATTGATGAAATTCAGTACGCGCCAGCCCTTTTTCGTTTTTTGAAAATAAAAATTGATGAAAAAAGAGAACTCAAAGGTCAATTTTTGATGACGGGATCGCAAAAATTCACGCTGATGAAAGGGGTAAGCGAATCCCTTGCGGGGCGCGTTGCCCTCATTGAGCTCGAAGGCCTCAGTTGTCTCGAACTCAAAGAACAGCATCTTGTGAAGAGCGACGCAGATGGATATACAGAACTCCTCTATCGCGGAACTTTCCCCGAACTCTGGACCGATACGGAGAGGCCAGTCGAGCTTTTTTTTGATTCATATATTGCGACCTATCTCGAACGCGACGTTACCCAGATTTTGGCGGTAGGAAATCTGAGAGATTTTGAACGTTTCCTGCGTGCCTGTGCGCTGCGTTCATCCCAACAGCTCAATAAGTCTGATCTGGCCCGGGACGTCGGTATTAGCGCGACGACGGCCGGAGAGTGGCTGAGCGTGCTGGAAGCCCTTGGGCAAATAGTCCTGCTCGAACCCTGGTTTGGAAATTTGAACAAGCGCCTAGTTAAATCGCCGAAACTCTATATGGCAGAGCCTGCCTTAATTTGCGCATTGGCAGGTATGAAAAAAGAGAATTTAGCGCAATCTCCCATGATCGGAGCGATCTGGGAAACCTTCGTCTTCGCCGAGCTCCGAAAACAGCTGAGCTTTGCCGGGGTGAGGCCCAAACTTTGGTATTACCGCGACCAGGGAAATTACGAGCTGGATTTTATTCTCGAGCAGGGAAGCGATCTTACCTTCTACGAATGCAAATGGACGAGCTCGCCGCAGGCATCGATGGCCAAATCGATGAATGCTGTGGCGGACATTTTCCTCAGCAAGGCGACGACACCCTATAAGATCGTGGACAGGATCTTGGTAAGCCGCGCCGAGCAGTCCTATCAGGCGCCACCGATCAGATACGATTCACCTTTTTCCGGACTGGTTCGGATAGGTGACTGAGCAGCTCGACCATTCCTCAGTAACACGTGAAGGCATTTACTGTGGACGATGGGCAGAGCAATTGCTCTCGCTTCGGTCGCTTTGATTTCAACCCTAAAAGCAGGCTACGGAATACCAATAGACCCAATTTACGACGGAAAGACATTGATTTTGAAGCCAGAACTAGAGTGGTTCGCTTGTCAAGCATTCAAGATCAGAGAGAATTTTCGGCAAAATAAAATGTCAAAGCACACCTGGGGAGCGTAGTATTAGACTTTACGCATTTCGGTTCTACTTCTTTCCCCCTTCTCTCGCGTCAACCGCTGGCGTCCCCGACCTTCATTCTGGCTCACTTTCGAGGGTACGTCCTAGCCGTTCGAACGAAGTGCTGGGGCAATAGAAATTTTTTATGACAAAGGGGCGAAAGTCCCCTTTATGAGTCTAACTACAGCAAACTCGCCGCCGAATGTCCTTGGCCCCCCTTCGGAACTTGATTCGCCCAGACATAAGCTTGTATATTTGATTATTCATCACGAAGGAGCTCATCATGAGGCTGAACAGGTTTGCGCCTGCATTTTTAGGTCTTGGTCTTGCCTTTGCTCTCAACACCCCAGCCGAAGCGAAGCGAGCCTATGGGATGGCTGGCTGTGGGCTTGGTTCCATGGTTTTTGGGACCGGTGGAAGCCAGACTTCGGCTGCGACCACCAATGATGCGACCTATACCAAAGGCTTTGGCATCACTTCGGGGACATCAAACTGCAAAACACCTGCAGAAATGGCTGCGGTCATGAAACAGGAAGATTTCCTCGTCACCAATCTCACGACGCTGCAGAAGGAAATGGCCCAAGGCGAAGGCGGAACGATCACCGCATTTACGGAAGTTCTTGGTTGTAGTGACGCTGTTCGCTCGCAGGCTTCCGCTACACTCATCAAGAGCTACGAAGCGATTTTCAGTGCGCCTGGCATCTCGCAGCTGCTCGACACCGCTAAAGATGAACTGAGCAAAGACCAGGAATTGGCCAAAAACTGCAGCGACCTCGGCTGAGTGTGATCGAACCACCCATTGAAAAAGGTAGAAGAAATGAAATACATCTCCTATGCTTGCCTCAGTCTTATGATCATGGCATCGAGCCTCAACGCTGCTCCCAAAAAGAGTAAGGGCGGCAAAGCAAAAGCGGCTCCCGCGGCAGCGGCGCCCGCGGATCCAGCCGCATCGGCTGCGCCTGCGGCATCTTCTATGGAAGCTTCATCCGAACCGGCCATGGCCGCGACGGATGATGCCCCTTACGGTATGGCCGGCTGTGGCTTGGGATCAGTGATTATTAAAAATAAGTTTAGAGGCCCACAAATCGGGGCTTTCTTTCTTAATGCGCTTTTTGGTTCTCAGACTTCGGCGATTACCAGCGGCACAAGTAACTGCGTGCACAGCAAATCGGAAATGGCCTCAGTTGAACAAAAGGTTTTCGTCATCGCGAATCTAAGCTCCCTGAGCAAAGAAGCGGCCCAAGGCGGCGGCGACCACCTCAACGGTCTTGCTGAAATCTTTGGTTGCGGCGGTGAAGAACCTCGGGTTCGCCTCGGGCAACTAAGCCAGGAAAAGTTTGATGAAATTTTTGCTGATCAACGAGCCGAAACCGTTCTTCAAAACTTTAAGTCTGCTATTCATGCCGATCCTCTCTTGGCTCCTGAATGCACGCTCGCGAGCTGATCGAAAGGTCTTGAAATGGGTCGCTCAGGCCCTCGTTTGCCTTAGCCTTTGCCTGAGCGTACACATCCCGTCTGCCTTAGCCTCCGCCTCCCTCGATGTCGTCAAAGCCCAGGCTCGCCAGCTGAAACTGTCTGAGGACAAGGAATGGCTGCGCATCCTCTTCTATGTTCCCTTCAAAATCTTTGGTCCTTCGGGCATGTTCGATGATCCCGCGTTCTACCTGACGCCGGCGGGGAAAACCGATCCTCAGGCCGAACTCGATGCGACGCTGGAAGCCTTTCTCACCCAGGAGGTGGGGAGCGAACCCGATCAGCATCCTTTATGCCGCTTTCCCGCCCGCAAAGCGTGGCTCAGTCAGCGACTCGGCCTCGCCGCGAGCGATTGGGCTACAGTGCCTTGTCAGCAATTTGATAAATGGTGGGCTCAGCGCAACTACGACCGCATGTCGCTGGTCTTCTCGTCGTTTTTTGCCGACAGCCCGCCGTCCTTGTTTGGGCACCTTTTCATTCGCTTGCATCGGCCACGCACGGGCGTTCATCAGTCTGATCTCTTGGACGAGGTGATCAATTACGCCGCCTATCCTGAGGACGATAACGCCATCGTTTACGCGCTCAAGGGCGGTTTAGGCGGTTATCCAGGACGCTTCAGTCTCTTGCCCTATTATATGAAGATCCAAGAATATAATAATCTTGAGAGCCGTGATCTCTGGGAATATGAGCTCGATGCCAATCCCGATCAGATCAAAAAGATGCTGCTGAGTCTCTGGGAGCTCGGCCCGGTTTACGCGAATTACTACTACTTCGATGACAACTGTTCCTATATCCCCCTGCAGCTCCTCGAGACCGTCCGTTCTGACTGGAACTTCACTGAAAGAGTCAAATACTGGGCTACGCCCAGTGAAGGTTTGAAGTCCGTGGTGGGGACGCCCGGCGTGGTGCGCGGGGAGCGGTATCGTCCGTCGGCGCTGTCACGCTATGCTGAGCGCTTTGACCAGCTCGCGCCGCGAGAAATTGCCGCCCTCAAAGAATTGATAGCTCAGCAGAAGCTGCAGACGTCTCTCGCCGCCTTTGACCAGGCGAGTGCCGCGAAAAGAAAGGTGATCGATGCAGCGCTCGAATACATCGACTTCAAAGAAAAGCTCGGTGCCGATGAGCTGCCCGAGAAATTTGCACAACTGCGCGGCGAACTCCTCCAATCTCGCCGGAGTCTCGGCCCAGCCGACAGATTGCAGCGGACGCCCCTCCTAAGAAATCCAGCGAATGGCGACTCGGAGAGTTGGTTGATGCTCGGCGCCAGTCGGGTGTCCGAACAATCGCGTCTTCGCCTCTCTTGGCAACCCGTTTTGCATGATCTACTCTCCGATGACAATGGCTATGCGGATGGTATGCAGATCCAAATCATGCCCATGCAGTTTGAATATGTACCCGAGGCATCGCGCCTGCTCTTTTCGCGCGTGGACGTGTTGAACCTTATCTCCTTGCATGGTGAAGAACGCCTGCTCACGCCCGCGAGCTGGCGCTTCCGGCTGGCCTATGAGAGGGAAAGCGTCTGTCTCACGACCCCTTCGCACCTCTGCTCAAAGTCGGCCATGGAGTTCGGCTATGGCTACGCGGTATCAGCCGGTACTGAAAGTCAGGTGCGCGTGACGATGGCAGGTCTGATCGCCGGAGCAGGAGGTGGCCTGGGACGCGGTTCTCACGAAGCCTTTATCCAAGCGGGACCTGAAGTTTTTATTCTGATGGACTGGTATCGTCTTCTGCGTTTGCAGCTGCGGGGCGATCTCGCGCAGAGAGGTTTACGCGGCAGCAATGAACAGCTGAGTGAGTGGGAAGGAAGCGTGGGGCTGACTCTGGCTCAATCCGTGAATCTTCGCGGAACCTATCGCATGGAACGGGCGCTTTCAAACAATGACGTCGCCGAAAAGGAGGAGTATGCGCTTGGCCTCCTACATTACTTCTAAAAAGAACTCTCTCTTATGCAGCCTTCTGCTCGCTTGGTCGTGGTTAGGGCTGACGGCTTGTAGCCAGCTCTTCTATTATCCGACCGATGAAATCGTTCTCACTCCGGCCAAGATGGAATTGGCCTATGAAGAACATTTCATCCCCAGTGAAGATGACATCTCGCTCGGCGTGTGGTGGATCAAGGCCATACCCGAGAAGAAGCTCCATCGCATCGTCGTCCAGCTTCATGGCAACGGCGAGAATATGAGCACTCATTTTCTCTACGTCGCCTGGCTTGCCAAAGAAGGCTACGATGTGATCACCTTTGATTACCGCGGCTATGGCCAATCGACCGCGGAAATGCCGACCCAGAAAGGTTTGGCTATCGATACCTGTGCGGTGCTCGGGTGGTTGGCTCAGCATCCCGCCCTCAAGGAACAGCCGACTTTTATAATAGGTCAGAGTCTGGGGGGGGCGGTGGTGCCGGTCGCTCTGCATCGATGCCCTTATCCCCCTCTGCGTGGCATCGTGATCGATAGCAGCTTTGCTTCCTATCGCGATATCGCCCGGCGCAAGCTTGCAAGCTTTTGGTTGAGTTGGCCGCTGCAGTATCCGCTCTCGTATCTCATTGCCGACGATCCGCGGCCTGATGCTGTGATCGGCGCTGTTAAAGTTCCCTTCATCTTCTTTCATAATCCCGATGATCCGGTGGTGCCCTTTGAAGAGGGCCAGGCGCTGTACGCGGCGGCTGGAAATCCTAAGGAATTCATAGAGGTCCATGCGAATGGGCACACGGCGGCGTTCGGCCGTCGCGACAGTCCCTATCGGCCTATGGTGCTGGATTTCTTTAATCGCGTGGCGGGCGATTCGGTAAAGAAGCAATAAAGGGCCGGAACGGTCCGGCCCTCTTCGTTATTTATACTGAGCGCTCAAGACTTCGCCCGACGGCGTCCATTTCAAAAGGCCGTACAGCACGTGACTCGGTTGCTCGCCTTTGAACAGCTGCCAAGCGACGCTCATCGCATACTGATCATCGAGAATAAAATCTCGACCGCGCAGACGCAAGGCTTCACCACGAAAATGAAGACTCGTGTAAAGCGCGCGACCATAGCTCACGCCGTTTCCAAACAGATCAGGTCCGTGAAAGTCGTGGCGAAAGCCTTCGCGTGCGCGCGAGTAGCGGGCCGCTAGGTTCACGGCACCTTCGAGCGAGAGGCTGACATCGGCGCGCCGCAGATCGGTCGGGCGGTAGGTCATCCGCGCGAGACTCACGCCGCAATCTTTTTGCTCAGCGTCATAGACTTTCAGCTCACCCGTCCACTCGCCCGCATCTTTCATGGGTAGGACGTGGGCGGTATTACCGCGTTCTTTTTCTTCTGCAACGAAGGCGTCGATGCGCTCTTTGGTAGCGGGGTTGGTCTCATAGTCGGTGGCCATCAGATAGAGCCCATTAAAAACGGAAATCAACTTGGGACCTTCGTAGAGCAGCGATGAATAGGCCTGGGTTTTCCCGTCTGGCAGAATATGGACCATGGTCTTGAGATCGGCCGACCAACCGGGCGAATAGTAGTGAGCATCGACCAGATGACCATAGGGCTGTCCTGCGCCGTAGAAATCAGGGCCGAGATAGACCCGATTGTGCCCTTGGTCGTCGACGCCAAACGCAAAACCCTTGGCCTCAAAGCGCGAACTCAGAGGACCACGTACGCGCAATTCAGTGTTCATGAAGTAGGTCGTGCGGCCTTCGGCGAAGACGCTCGAACGATTGACCTTGTTATAGCCGAGGTGCTGGCCGTCAGCATCAAAGACGGAAGGACAACCGTACCATTCCCCGGTAATTTTTTCTTGCCACTTGGATTCGGTCTGCGTTTGTTGACTCATTGCTGCCAGCTCCCTGCGCGCGGTAGTTGTCGAGATTGTCCCCAAAGAGTGCCGACCAGTCGATCGGTGAGTTCTTTGCCAAAAATTTTTTCACCCATGACGTTCGCCGGATCGCGTTCGCTGATGGTGCGGCGAACGTGAAGATCGCGCGCTGCCAGCTGAGCCTGCTGCTCGGCTGGAACGGGGAGGGCGGCATCGACCCAGGCCAGCCACTGATCGAGTTGCTCGTGGGCGGCGCAGCGGATCTTTTCCAGATTTTCCGGAGTAGCCTCGGACATGTAGCAGAGACTCGTGCGCGATTGCGCCTGACGCATGTAGAGCGCGCGGCTGGTGAAGGGACGAAACGATGGATCGGCTTCGAAGGCTAAATACGTCGCGTTGCGCGGCTGGTAATAGCGATCTAATGCATCGAGATCCACCGAGAGATCGCTGCGCGGCACGAGGTCGAGGTAGCAGAACATATCGGGGATCGTGCCGAGAGCCATCCCAAAGTGAGGCACATCAAGCTGCGGTCCGAGCCAGACCGTAAGGTGCATGTTGGTAAAGCTATGGGCCGGTGTGCCCATGAAAGAATGGATCATCCAATCGATCTCTTCGCCCGCCCAGGCGGTGAGATGACCTTGGGTACTGCCATCAGGAGAACCGTAGACGCCGAGGTCAGCAACCGAAGGATCGAGACGCAGAGCGAAGCGCCGCGCGATGCGATCGCGCAGCTCAGTGAGGACCTGCCACATGGCTTTGAAATGTTCTTGATTGTTGCGATCGGGAGCCTGCTGGATCAATTCTTCGACCGATTGTATTACGCTACTCAAGGAAAACTCCTTTATTCGTGCTGTGACAACTGCCAACCCTCGAGGCTGATCAGCTGGCCATAGAGATAATTGCGTCTGATAGAAAATTGCTGATGGCTGAGCTCATCGCGCACCTCGATACCTTGCGTCGACTGCCCATGCTCACCGTAAACGTCCCAATAGAGGACGGGCCCGTAGGTTTTCGCGAAGCCGCGGTGGCGGTTGCCCTCGGGGCCGATCCGGGTCATCAGGAAATCTTCACCGCGCGGTGACAATTCAACCTGAATGGTTTGGTTTCGATTTTCATCCATTTCCTCCCAACTCAGAGGACTGAGGCGTCGCCGCGAGGCGTGACCTTGATCTTCACGTTCTGGAGAAAAATGCAGCCGAAACACGTCGCCACTGCCGCTCAGCGGCTCATCGGCCCGCAGGGTACTTTGGGCTGAGACGATCTGGTTCTGCACACTGCCTGTTAAGGTACCGACGCCG
>CANJJY010000168.1 GCA_947474445.1 Oligoflexaceae bacterium | reverse complement strand
GCTCAAGGTTCAAAAACTGAACCGTCATCCGAAAAACAATACTGAAAGAACAGAGTGGGGTAAAATGGCATTATGACCATCAAAGTAACCGCGATCTCAAGTAACACTTATTTTCGACCCATTACGATTATGGGGGTGATTTAACGCTGAGAAACGGATTTTTGGCCCTAACTCTTCACCGGCTGGGAGTTTGGCTTTTTATCTTTGCCATGAAACAGGATCTTCCTGACCAAGGGAATCGGCAAGGCTCCTTGCCCGACAAAGGCATCGTGAAACTCTTTGAGCGAGGCGCCGGTTTGCTGCCTATAATCATCCCGCAGCTGCTGAATCGCGAGTTTGCCTAGCGTGTAATAGAGGTAGGTGGGATTGTAGGCGCCGCGACGCGCTTCCTCGAAAGCATTGGCGGCTTCTTGGTACCCATGTTCCTGGAAAAACTGTGCCCCTTGCTCAACCGTCCATCCCTGTGTATGCATCTTAATCCCGACGATATACCGACAATCACGCAGCAGGGCTTCCTGGAGCTGAGCGAGACGAATCTTAGGATGACCCTGGCCAAATCCTTCATCGACCATCATCTGCTCGGCGTAATGCGCCCACCCTTCTGCGTTCGAGCTACTGCTGACCATGCGGCGGGTTTTCGTCGGATAGCGAGGGGCGTAGAGAAACTGAATATAGTGCCCCGGAAAAGCTTCGTGCACGTTGATCATAGCGACAACGTAGGGATTATAGGCTCGCAGATGCTCCTCTTGGTGTTGCGGCGTCCAATTCTTTTCGACCGGAGTCACGTAATAAAAAGCTTCGGTCGCTTTTCTCTCCTCGGGACCGGGAGTATCCATCGACGCGAAGGTACCCGATCGGTCGTAAGGTGGAGTTTCCTCGACCTGAGGCCGCACATCGCTCGGTATGGTGATCAGATCTTTGGCGACGAGGTAAGCGCGCGCTTCTTCCAAAGTTCTCTTGACGGAAGGAATGAGATCAGCAGCTGTCGGATGCTCGCTCGAAAGGAGGCGCATCACTTCCATCGGCGACTTTTTTGGATCGATCAAGCGGGCCGTGGCCAGGAAAGCGTCCGCATCCTTTTTCAGTTGCGCTTCACCGCGGCTCAAAAGCTTATCGAGGGGCTCATCGACCATCTCATCGTTTTTAAGCAGCGTGGCAAATGCCTCCGCACCGATGGCAAAGGACCCTTTTGAAAGGGGCAAAAGCTTTTTTTGAAGCCAACTGGCAAAACTCGTGGTCGCAGCGATTGCTCCGCGATTGGCGGCCGTAAATCGAGCCAAAAGAGCTTTATCCGACCCTGCTGCTGTGCGCGCCCAGCCGGGAAGAGTTTCCTTAAAGTAGCCCACCGAGCCCTCGGCCATACGAATGGCTAGATCGGTGAAGGCCCGCGGGGGATTTTTGAGATTTGCCTGAGCTGCACGGTAGATCGCGGGAATGCCTTGCAAGCGTTCGATCACTTTTTGCAGGCGTTCCTCTGGGGGAGCAAAATTGCGTTTAATCAGGACATCGATGGCGCTTCCCGGCAATCCAGCGTAGCCCATGGGATTATTTTCCCAGGTGCGCAAAGTTTCAATTTCAAAAATATCGCCTTGAATTTTACCGCTGAGAGCTTGCGCATCGATCGCCTCGTCGAAGGTCAGGGCGCTGGCTTTCAACTCTTCGAGTTCTTTTTTAAAGGCTTGCAAAGCGACCAAACGTTTTTGGATCGCCTCTTGAGAACGATCTTCTATTTGACCATCAAATCGGTGTATGCCAGTGCCTGTCGCCTCAGAGGGTGAATAGGCCCATGCGGCATCAAAAAAGGCATCGACGAAGTCTGAAAAACTGCGGGTGGGAGCACTCCAAGCCTGGGTGGCCAAGAGAAGTAAGCTCGTCATCAGGGACAAGAGCAGTCGGAGTCGGGGCATAGGGACAGTCCTCATTTATGAAAGAGCTGGGATCAATAAAAGACGGTCTGAACCACCTTGAGGGGCGAGCTTGGAAAAGTCCAACATGATATTTTATTCTTCTCATTCCGCACGCAACCGCGTCCCATGCCTAAGCGCACTTCGGAAGGATGGCCAGTACCGATGGGCGGCATCAGGCGGCCGGGATCAAAAGCCTCTGTTCGCCCCGTAAAGACAGACATTTGCGGCTGCGCTTTGCCCCAACACAGAAGCTGCGATTGAGCATTGATCGCGCAGCCGGTTTCATCGTAGACGCTAAAGCCTTGAAGGAGGCCAAGTTCGGCAACAGGCTTAAAGGTGGCCTTATCTTCAATCACTGCATCATAAGATGGCACTCCTATCGCCGCACCACGGCAGGACAGTTCTCCATCCGCAGCCAAGGCGCAAGGTCCTGAAGGATCTGCCATCAGAGCTTTAAAGGGCCCGGGTGAGTCAGCCTCTTGATTCCAAGCAGTCAGTGCTGAAGTGCGGGAAAGGCAGCGCATAGATTGATCGACCATCAATCCGCAGATAGCCAACTTTGAAAATATGATTTCTTGAGCTCCGCTCAGTCCTTGCAGGAGCTTTTGGTCCGCCGCAGTCTGCGGTGCCTGCTGCCCCCAGCACTTAAGCTGCTTTGGAAAGTCTCGTGTCCGGAGGCAGGCCAGACCTGGACCGAGAAACACGCGTTCAGCCGGTGGCAAATCTTCTATCTTGATCGGCTTCCGCACGAGCCGATTTTCAGGGTTCAAGACGCCACTGCTGTTTTGCCCCCAACAGTATACCGAGCCCTCTTTCCCCACCAAGCAACTCGTCCCATCATCGACAGCGAGATCGATGGCGGGAGGAAGGTCACCGAGGATGAAAGCTTCATTTTCTGTACTCCGCCCACTGCCTAAGATGCCGAGGTAGCGAGATCCCCAGCAGGCGACTTCCCCTTCGCTGGAGAGCGAGCAGAAGTGAGAGGATCCCCGCGCCCAACGACTCACCTTATAATGACCGCTGTTATAGAGTAGCCGGATCGCATCACTGTCATCGCTCGTAAGCTGGTTCACACCGCTGTAACCCATGATCGATTCATAGTCTTCCGTCAGATTATTAAAGGCATGACCGAGGCCGAGGCCATGACCCAGTTCGTGCGTGACAACGGCTTCAATCGGCTGGCCGACGCGAGCGATGGCCGGTACAAAAATAAAAATATTCGCCGCTAAGATCTCTTCTTGAACGGGATTAAGAGGCGTCATCGTCAAGCCCATAATAGCGATGTTATCCTGGTCTTCTGCTCGATAGCCTTCGATAAAGCGAATACAATTTTGATTCAGATCAGAAAAAGGTTTGCCCCGACTATCCAGCGTTACAGAGTAGGGCTGCCGACCGATAAAACCTGGTTTGAAGGCGCCGATGCTGGACCAGGAAGACAAGGCCGATTGGACTTCGGCCTCATGCTCTTCGGCGTTTTTGCCACATACACTGATAGAGATCGGCTTTTTCCAGGGAATCGCGTGGGCCCCGCGCAGAAAAAAGTTGTTCGGAGCATCGACGTACTGAGGTTCGTCGGTGTTGGCTCCGAGTTTGACAAAGAATACGGCGACGATGATATCACCGGCTTCTTCCTTCGCGCGAAAGAGAAGACTGGCAGCGCTTCCATCGTCCTTGATGCTATAGTGGAGCTCTTCGACGGGAATATCGTTGACCGAGTTCAGTTTCAGCTGACCCGATCGAACCGAAAATCCAAAGACCGGTGCGTTTTTAAAATCAGGCCTCGCATCGCGGTAGAGCACGCGATCACCGACGGTTTCGAACACATAGTTACTGTCGGCAGGGACGCTGCCGGCCTCTGATCCCGTCGTCTGATTATCCTGCTCGAGAGCTTCCTGAGTCGTGATTTCCTTGACCTTGCTTTTCTCCGTTGCGTAATGAAACTCAGCGAGCCCCTGCAGACTGAATCCGTCGAGTTGCTTTCTATTAGCAGCTGCAATCCAACCGCTGGTGTTTCTATCCGTATCAGCGATGAGAAGATTGGGATCGCCGTGAATAAAATAGCGGGTCAGCGTCGGTCGGTCGGGCGATCGATTCCGGTTGGATTTTTTCTGCGCGCCCCCACACGCGGTCAAAATAAATTCCAAGCAGAGAAAAACAACAGCGAAGCGCCACATAAACATTCCTTCCCATCGCTTACCCGGTCGAACTGTCAAGAGCTTTGTAACGATGCCTGGCTCGACTGTTGAACTGGACACGGACTAATCCTGAGCTCCTTTCAACTTATTCTCGAAAAAGGAAAACTCCGCAAGGTCCAATGATCAGCCAAATGCGTGCTCAAGCGTTTAATGCTCATGTTGCTAATTTTTTTCCCTAGTCCCAGCAATGGAGGACTCTAATATGCCAACTAAGCTTTCCGGGGTCAGCGATAGGCAATTGTACGCAAACTCGCTCGTATCCTGCTCGAAGCTGGAGCGTGGGTTCCGCATTGAGCCAATCGAGGAACGCAAACTTCGCGCCGATCACAACACTTTTTTGTGCGCTCAATCGCATTGAACGGAGCGCAAGTCACAGTAGATTTTGCATAAACGCTATGGTTTACTTTTGACAGTCAACCGTGGGAGGGGCATCTCTTGAGATATTTTAAACAGCATCGATTTTTGATTGCCTTATGGCTTTGCGCAACTTTTACTCTTTTATCGTGCGGATCTGAAAATTCCAAACTCAAAGACGAACAGACTGCCCAAGCTCTCGATCCCGACCGCGCGCTGGTGGCCTTTGCGCGCAGTCTGCAGGCGACGACTGATGTGTCAGAATCTTTGGTCGATGTGCTTGAAGAAAAAAATCTCGAGGGAGCCTGTGCCGAACACTGGGCTCGCCTTGATCCACTGACCAAGAAGCTCCCCTCGGAAGCGCTCACTGAAGCCGACGCGATTAAAGCGATGCTACGCTGCGGCAAATGGATATTTTTCAGCGCCGATTTTGAATCAAAAATGGCGATTCCGGAAAATGTTCTGAAAGCCGTCACCAAAATTTTTGGGGAAGAAGCCGGACCGGCATTTTCACGAGCTGGTCTCATTGAAAATCCTAACGACCCGGGAATGCCGGTTGGATTCCCACGCCTCAAAGGATCACCCTGGGGGGCTTTAGGTGCTTTTACCGGTGCACCTCGCGGCATCGCCTGTGCGACTTGCCACTTTGGGAAAATGCCGCGAGAAGACGGTCAATCAAATCGACGATACGCCGTGGGCATGCCGAATCAAGATCTTGATTTCGGAAAGATCAACGCGATGCTCATGTATAGCGCCTGGCGGGCGGACTCTAAGAGCAAGGATCTTTCGATTTGGCCTGCAGACCTGCAAGCTTTTTACCAGCAGCTTGATAAAAAGCTCGGCAAGACTCTCGCTCCCGAACGGACCCTCTTCGATGTCGCAAAAATAGTGGCTGTCATCCATGCCAGCGACAAATTCTACAAATTCACGGGAGCTTCGCGTCCCATCCTTTCGGAATCTTCAACCTTTCTCAGTGGAACTCCCAATCAATACTACGCGAGCTCTCCGCTCCTCCCCATCAAAAACAAGAGCTATTGGATGTCAGCCCCTCAGATGTGGGATATGGAATCCTATCGCGGAGACTGGGAAGCAGGCCGTGCGCGGCCCCTGAGCACCGTTTCTCCGGTCAAGAATGCCGAAGACTTCACAGCCTTGGCTCTGATTTTTCAAACCGGATTAGATCGTTGGGCAGAGCCCACCTATGTCGATCCTCTGCTGCTCTATATGCGCAGCTTGAAAACACCGGAGCCTTTGCAAAAGGTCGATGGTCATCTCGCGGAGATAGGAAAAAATATTTTTGAGGAGCGCTGTGTTTCTTGCCACAATGCAAAGTCTGGGGCGACGCTCCAGGCTTACTCGGCGGCCGAGATGGGAACTCCTGAAGTGCTGGTCGATATTTTGAAGGACTTTGAACCGACGAAAGATCTCTCCTCGGAGATCTATCGTCAAACCGTCAAGAAAATCGGTTATGATTTTCTGCACAGTGGAGGCATCTACAGTCGGCCTCTCAAAGGAATTTATGCCCGCCGTCATCTCATGATCAACGGCAGTGTCGCCGATCTCGATGAGGCCTTTTGCATCAATGGACCGCGTGGAGTCGCATCTACTTTGCCTCCCGGCCTCAGCGATGCGGTGCATTTGGATCTTTGCGACGATTATTCGCTTGAAGAGAAGGAGGCGCTGAGCTCGTTCCTCAAATCTTGGTATTAATCGAAGTCTGTCAACGAGAGAGGAGAAGGCATGCCTTGGATCGACAGCCACTGCCATTGCACCGATGAGATTTGGCGAGCCGATCCCGTGCACTTCTTTCAAACGATGCGCTCCGCCGGTTGCGAAGCTCTGATTCAAGGTGGGATCGACCCCGAGGACTGGAAGCGGCAACTGGCGCTCCCTGCTCCCCCAGAGCTCACGATCATCCCGGTATTCGGGCTTCACCCCTGGACCGTATTGGCCCAATCGCCCGCGCAGTTAGAAGAAGACTTCAAGATTCTTGCGACGATGCTCCCTCAAGCAGGAGCACTGGGTGAAACGGGTCTCGACTTTTTCCGGGGCGGCGCGGCGGCCGAAAGGAAAAAGCAAACGGAATGGTTCTCACGTCAGCTGGACCTAGCTCGTCAGCATCAGAAGCCCTGCGTCCTGCATCTGGTGCGGGCTTACCCTGATGCCTTTCATGTATACAAGAAACATAAGCTTCCGGAGCGTGGTCTCCTTCACAGCTTTTGGGCTCCCCGCAAGCAGGTCCAAGGTTTTATTGATGACGGATGGCTTCTCTCCGTGCATCCGCGTATCCTTAGGGGTGACCCGCACGGCATTCTAACGCGATTTCCGCGCGAACAGCTCGTCTTTGAGTCAGATGCTCCATTTCCCACTGTTGCAGGCGGCTTTACCAGTCCCGCTCTCACTTGGCAAATCCTCCAGCATGTGGCAAACATGTGGTCGATGCCACCAGAAGAGCTTGCCGTTCAGCAGAGAAAGAGATTATCTCAGCTGTTCCCTTTGTTCCTGACATAGGCGGAGAAACTTCGATGAGTACGCTCGCGTTTGAGATTATGAAGAGTCCGGAGCTGAGCGTGTATCAACTGCCAGTTCTCGAAGACAATTATATTTACATTCTGAGAGAACACGGGAGTTCCCTGACAGCTGTCGTGGATCCTGCGCTGTCTGCCCCCGTTCAAAGGTTTTTAGAGGAACAGAACTGGGCCCTCGATGCGATCTTCAACACTCATCATCACCTCGACCATATCGGGGGCAACCGCGATCTGCGCGCCCATCATGGATGTCCGATCTACGCGTCCAACTACGATAGCAGCCGGATTCCCGACGTCACGCACGCGATGGACCAAGGCGCGCGCTTTCGATTCGGCCGCTTGACGATCGACGTCAAGGCCACGCCCGGACACACTCTCGGACACATCGTCTATCACTTGCCCGACCATCGTATGCTTTTTTGCGGCGATACCCTGTTCGCCTTGGGATGCGGACGACTGTTCGAGGGAACACCGGAGCAGATGTGGCAAAGCCTCGAGCAATTGCTGCAGCTTCCCGGGGAAACAATGCTTTGCTGCGCGCACGAATACACGCTTGCCAATGCAAAATTCGCGGAAAGTCTCGGGCATTTACATCCCGGTTACGCTTCTTACATCACGCGGATGAAACAGCTTCGCTCCATGCAAAGACCCACCGTCCCGACTCTTCTGCGGGAAGAAAAACTTTATAATCCTTTCTTGCGTGTGACCGACCCTCTCTGGGCTTCGGCTATGGGCTTAGGGGAAATTCCTTTGGCCGAGCGTTTTGCTCACCTGCGATTGGCCAAAGATCAGTTCAAATAATTTTGGCATTTTAAATAAAAAACGCTGTTCTTCCTGTCGTCTTCTCTGGGCGGTCGCTAAACCTTATTTCCGAGACGTAAAGATTTGCCACGCAGCGCCGAAAAGAGACCATCCCTGGTTTAGGTAGATGGTATGACGCGCGCTCTCTTTACAAAAGTCCCAGCAAACTTCCGCCCTGATCTGCGGCGGATTGAAGCCTCATGGCCAGCTGCTGGGCGATTCAAAGAGAGTTTTCGAGCCTGGCATATCGTCAGTGTCGGTCTTGAAGGTGCCTGGGATCAGCCCCTGATGGAGAAAGCCCTCGATCAGTGGCTAGCGTCAGCCCCTCCTCTCCGGATGAGCCTGACTCCAGGTCAAGCAGTGGTCTGCATCAGAGAAAAGTTGGAAGGGCCGATTTTTCTAGCTGACAGGGGAGGCTTTGATCCGAATAATCTGCCGAGCGAACTGCTCGCACCGCCGCCTGGCGGTCCCTATTGGCGAATGGTCATCGATGCGAGTGAGCGTCCGCAACTCTATTTCCTCGCCGACGCCAGGTTCTATTCAGCACCTTCTATCGCTCTGTGGTTAGAAACCCTTCTCGACATCTACGAAGGAAAAACCCGTGCGCACGATCCGAACCTTGCGCCTACGGCACGCCCTCTATTCGATCGAAGGGCTCTCACCAGCATACTGCCCGCATCTTCTCCCCGTCTGCTCACGTGGAATTGGTCCAAAGCCGCTCAGGCAGGATTGAAAGCCATGCCGCACCTCAATGCTGATGTCTGGGCGCGTTTGCTTCAATTGCAGCTCCGACTCTTAGGCGAGAGCAACGAAGTCCTCTCAGATCCTCTCGATCCTTTTTCAGACGCAGGGAAAGCAGCGCCTTACGGTCGACTCTTTCCGGCCGCTCTGTTTCCTTTTGAGTCAACCATTGCGGTCCTCGATGACGGGCAAACGGCGCAAATCCCTACCCTCCCTCTCTCTTGCGTGGGCTTGAGTCTCCTCGAGAGTCAGCCCATGCACCGAGATTTTCATTGGCATCAGCTTCACTTCAGCGCGCTTCCCGTGCACTTTATCTTTCAAAGTGATCCGAGTGCTGTTCAAATCCTCAGTTTGACGAGCAAAGACCTCAAGCTCGAGACCCTGGAGCTCTGGATTGGCCTCTT
>CANJJY010000167.1 GCA_947474445.1 Oligoflexaceae bacterium | reverse complement strand
CTCTTTCGGCAGGGATATCTGCAAAGACCAAATAAGGAAAAACTTTTAGTCGACGAGAACATCAGCTGCGGCGTCAATGACCTGGGACGGAGTGGTTTCGCGCATAGCATAGGTCCCATGAACATCGATTGCGTGTTGCCATTGCGGCTCAATCGCAAGGTGACTGGCATCGAACTGGGAGATTGTGCGCGGGGGCGGGAGGTTCTGGTTGGTTTTGATTCAGGCGGCAAGCGGATCTGCAGCGACGTCAAGAGGTCAAATCCATGAAATTATTTCGCGGTGAAAGCGGCTTCAGTATCATCGAGGTGCTGATTTCCTCATCCATCCTTCTCACATTGTTCGCCGGTCTCGGTTACAAAATGAAGAGCATCAAAAAGCAACTCGACGATACCGCGCAGGTGATGGCGATCGATGCCTTGGAAGGGTCTTTGATCGATTTTATGAAGAGCTGGGATAACATCGCCTATTCTCTCGATCACGCGGGTCCGCTCAATCTGAGGCGGTGCTTTAGAGGGCAGACCACTTGCATCCATAATTCCAAATTCGAGATCCCTCTCTATCGGGAGGGGCAATCGCAGCCCTTCACAGGCGCGCGGGTTATTTACGATAAGAATGCGGTTCCCTGTCAGCCGAAAGGTGTCTGTGAAGGGCCGCGGCTCAGCGTCCGGACTATCGTCAGTCCGCAGTGCATGCAAAGAGAAAGCCAGAGCTGTCAAGGTTCCCACTATACGCTCGTCATCGCCGAAATCTATCAGGTTGAAAGCGGCAAGATCGTGAGAAAATTCATCCAGGAAGTCGAGAAATATGCCGACGGGAAATTCCCTGGCCTTTCTCTGCGCTGCTCTCAAGCGGGTTCGGTCTTGCACGGCATCGGCTTACGCGGGGAAGCCCTGTGCACGCCGCGCGAAGAGATTGCCCTGCTCGATGTGGCTGCCCATCCCGTGCCTCTCGAGATCGCTGTAACGCCGCTTGATTGCAGCAGCATGAACAAGAGCGTCGATGACCAATATTCTGTTAAGGGCCTGGGAGCTGACGGCATTATCAGCTGCGCGCCGCGATTTTGGTGAAAAGGACAGGTGATGGACTTCGATCGGAAAAACAGCAAGAAAAACCGCAGCGGGGAAGCTGGCTTCAGCCTCTTGGCCGTTCTCATCATGAGCGGCGTGGTCGGTCTGATCGCGACGGCGACCTACCAGCTTCTCGATCACGAGCTCGACCTGATCAAAATCGTCCGCATGCATCAGCGCATGGATCTCCTCGAAAAGAAAATCGTCAATGCTGGCCACAGCTATGGAGCTATGAGGCGAACGGCCGAACTGAACCCGGGAACGCGCCTAGCGGCCTGTTTTGCGGGTCCTCTCTGTCAGTCCCAGACTAGCTTTGAACCTCTGACCCTCGCCGACGCTCTCGGCCAAACTTTGAGTGGTTCTTACGATCTCACCGGACGCGCTTGCCAAGGCGAATGCCCCATTCTCATCGAGGTTGAGTCGCGCATCCAATGTGCAGACGGCGCGATCACCTGCGTCCAAGCGAGTGAAGTGCAAACGCGTTACGCGATCAAGCGATCGTCGGCCCGATTCTTCAAAGGCCGTGACTTCAAAGAAGTCAAAGGTACGGCTAGTCTTTCGACCTTTGCCTGTGGTCATGATCAGTATGTGCGTTCCATCACGGCGGACGGCCAGATTCTTTGTGACAAGGCCTTCGCTTCCGTCAATGCCACCTCTTGTCCGGCCGGTACAGCAGCCTTCGGCCTCGATAGTGAAGGCTTTATCAAGTGTTTAGAAATCTTCGATTACTGCCGTTCGCCAATTGGTATGGCGACCGTGCTGGACACCTCGGCCTCGATGCGGGCGGGTGGTACGATGGGACGGGCTAAAACCGAGTTGGCTGCCTTCGTCAATGCCTTGCGGAGAAATCAAGATCAATCATCTTTCGTCGTGTTCAACTCAAGGGCCACGATCCGCAATCCGCTGACCTCCGATATCGCTGCCATCCTCACGTCGATTAGGGCCGAAACACCTCGGTCGATGACCGATATGGTCAGTGGAATCGTCTCTGGGGCGCAGACTCTATCTGCTTATGCAGGCGGGAAAAAGGTGATGGTATTCGTCAGCGATGGTTTCCACAATGGAACGGGCGATCCCATCGCTGCGGCCGAGACCATCAAGAGCCAGGGCATTCGACTCCTCACCGTTGGACTCTCGGCGCGGGCGGATGCGCGTATCCTGCAGATGATGGCAAGTTCACCGCAGGATTACTTCGATGCGACCAATACGGGAAATTTGAAGAAAATGTTCGATGAAATCAAAAGCGTCACCTGCCGCTAAAAGTCTTCGGCCAGCACCTTCTCGATGTTGCGTTCCGCCAGCGCCGCGATCGTGAATGAGGGATTGGTGCAGGCAGAAGCTCCGGGCATAAATGCCCCGTCATTGACGTAGAGTCCCTCGTAGCCTTTAACCCTCCCGTAGAAGTCGCAGGCGCGACCCATCACGCAACCGCCAAGCGGATGATAGCAGATATCGTCCTTCACCTGATCTTTGAGATAGGTCAAGAGCGAAGTGGTAAATCCTCCGTTAGCTTTGTTGAGACGATCCAAGGTCGCGAGAAGAGAGGCATTGATACGCCGCTGACCCGCATCATCCTTGGGATAATCGAGCGTGACGCTGTCGCTACTCGTTTGGTAGCGAAAGGTCCCGCGGCTTTCATTGATGCCGATCCCGAAATAGAGCAAACCAAAAATATCGATGCCGACTGGCAGCTGAGGATGTTCGATAAAGAGCGGTCCGAGCGGATTGTCGAGGTCTCTGATACCAGCAGCGGGAGGACCGCCTTGCCATTGACCAGTGGCGGCTCCGACACCTAATCGCAGGGCATAGACATTGCCGTTGTTACCCCAACCGCGACCGACTTCTTCGTTTAAGAGCGGAAGCGTTCCCTTGGCTTTGGCTTTGACGAGAAGGCTCGAGGTACCGACGGTACCAGCGGCCAGAAAGAGTTTGCGCGCGGTGAAAGTTCGATGCGCGATCACTTCGCCATCGACGTTGAGTTCAAAGGCCGTGACATAATAGAGACCATCCGCTTGGCGGCCGATGTCTTGAACCTGATGCAAGGTGCGAACATCGAGATGGCCCGAGTCTTCTGCATCGCGGAGGTAGGTCTGATCGAGGCCGATTTTGGCGCCACTGTTGACGCCATAAACGGCTTCGCCGTGCGTGACAGAAGGAGGAATGCGACCCTCGATTTCGTCGCGCACGATATTCCAGTCGGTCGCCGTAGCGAGGTGTTCCCAGGTCACGCCTGCTTTGTCGCACTGTTCCTTCATCACTCGCACGTGCCGATAGCAATCGGCTTCTATGACATCGGCAGGTATCGTCGATCGCTGGAGACGCGTCGCGACCCTTTCGTAATAGGGTTCGAGTTCTGAGAAAGATATTTCTTTGGGGAATACCAGTTTGAAAACCTGTTCCTCGGGCTTGGCCAGGATACCGCCGTAGACGATCGATCCACCCCCGTAGGCCGCGCCGTTCAAAACGGTTTTGCCTGCGAGTTGACGCCCCTGGAGAACTCCTGTCGTCTTATTGATTGGCAGAGCGGGGCCGAGGGGAATCACTGTCTTGTCACTCAACCAGGTCGATCGACCGTCGGGATAGAGATTCTTAGAAAAGCGTTTTGCGCCTGCCGCCATAGGTTGATCCCAACGCCGGCCCTGTTCGATCATCAGCGCATCGATGCCTTTTTCCGCGAGGCGAAAAGCTGTGATGGCGCCGCCGAAGCCACTGCCGATGATCAGCACATCTTTATGTTCGGGCGGAAATTTTTTGACTAAGGGAGGCCAGCTGAAGGCCGCGGCGGGGCTGGCCAAAAAGCCCGATCCAGCGAGGGAGGAAAAACGCATAAAATCGCGTCGAGAAAATGGCTTTTTGGACGGCTCTGGTGATTCTGTCATGGGCAATTTTCTCCGTCAGTGGCTTCAGGTCTGGCGTTTCATTTCGCAGCCGAGATTGGCCCGGGAAGGCTGAGCTGTCAAGAGCTGGAACGCTTGATGGGGGATGAGAAGGAGGATCAGGGAAGGAGGGGATAATCGGCGAGGATTTTATACAGAGGTTCACTGTCTCGCGCCGCTTCGATTGGTTTGCTCTTTCGTCTTTCCATCAGTTGGTAGCTCCTGAAATTAAATGGGCCGGCTGTGAAAAGTGGCGCTGCCGCCCAGGCATTGAGCACAAGACCGGCCAGGGCGCGCGGCACGCGACCCAAGGTGAGATGGGCGCGATAGGTCCTCTGGTCCACCGGGTATCCTGCGGCTAGAGCGCGTGCCTTTAATTGCTCGTGCAAAGCTGAGAGAGCGGGGTCTTGGTCTTTGATTCCAATCCAGAGAATGACTTCGCTGCGCCCGGAGGCGAAACTTTGAAAGCCTGAGAGAGCGAGTGAGAAGCTGGGAACGCCTGGGGCATCTGCGGCGAAGGAAGCCTGAAGCTTATGGGACGTCACGGGATCGAGACCCCCTAAAAAGCAAAGAGTGATGTGATAGTCCTCGGGATGCATCCAGTTGACTTCAGGGAAGGACAGACGCCAGTCTTTGAGTGCGAGGTCCAGAGTGCTTTGCCCTGCCGCGGGCAGTCCTAGTGCGAAGAAAGCCATGAGAAAACTGCCTCCTGGAGATCTGATTTCTGCCCCCATTTTCAACTCGCTCCGTCGCCGATTCTTGTTATACTGGTGTTAAATGAGTCAGAGAGGGGAGAGACCGTGGGAGAAAAAGCCAATACGCGTAAATATATACGATTTGGACCCGATGCAGGCGATTTTGTCCAAATCGACAAGAATTTAAACCAACAAGAGTTTGAATTTCAAGATGCCGCTTTGCTGGTCGATGAATCGATGGGCGGATTCAGTGTCGTTTGCTTGAGAAGCGTCGGCCTCACGGTTGGGGCGACCTATCGAGTCAAAGTGGGGAGGATTGCACCTCTTAAAGCCGAGCTTCTCTGGGAAAAAGAACTCGACGATAAAGTGCTGCGGATGGGTTTTCGGTTTATAGATGTGAAATAGATCGATGGCATCAAGTCTCTTCTTGTTGTTCTTTCTGACTTGTCCTTCCCGACTCATCTAATATGGCGATACAAAAGCCACTTTTCTTTGAAAAGCGGCTTGGACCACCGTCTTCTAGAGTCCCTACGCGCACAGGTATTCTACCCAAGGCCGACCAGGAATTAGCTTGTCTCGCGACCTGCACCCTCTATATTGTCTAACTGAAGCGTAACAACTTTGTGCGTGTTTCAAACGAGCTAGATGATGGCTCACGAGGGACATGGGCAGCCTACGTTTTACCGAGCCCCTATCCAAGGGCCCGGCTGTTTTTATTCACTCAAACGTGAATGCCACTTGGCCCGCTTTCAGCTGCTGAAGGCGGGCACTTTTTTGTAGGCTATTTAAAGCCTCTTCTCGGTTGGAGAGGTCGGTTAGCTATGGTAGGTTCCCAGGGATACTTGCTTTTTTCCTCTTTTGCCGGCTTGCTGACCGCGCCGGATCAAAGAGGAAAGGAACTTTCTTTTGAGGATAATTCTATGCGTTCATCGACCTTCAGCTTCAACCTGCGTCCATGGGTCCTCGGCAGCCTCTTGGGATTGGGCCTCACCGCCTGCGTCCAAAGCGCGGAAAAAGTCGAAGACTCAAAGCCACAATCGGCGACGGAAGTGAAGGCATCAAAAGCAGATTGCACCGATCGAAGCTTTTGCACGCGCGAATATCTTCCCACGACCTGCCGTTTCGAAAAAGAAAGTTTTGCGGCCAGCAACCGCTGCGAAGCGATGAAGTTGGCTCGGCGGTTTGCCTGTGAAAAGCAGCTGCCCTTCGATGAAGCAAAAGTCGATTGTTCTGCCCAGGCGGCTCCCGGTGGATCAGGTCAATAAGGGAAAAGAATAATAATGACACGATGGTGGCTAGGAGCCTATGCCCTGCATGCGACGCTCGATCCTTGGACAGAGTCGGAGCGTCGCGCGTGGCGGGAAAGACTCTTAGCCCTACGCTCGATTCGTGGTTTGGAGATTCCTCTTCCCGATACGATCGATGAGACATGGCTGCAGAACCTGCCGCGGTCTTGGGATTATATTTTAACGCTCCTGCCGGCGACGATGCAAAGCTTGGCTCGGCAATCTGATTTTGGTTTGGCCTCGCGAACGGCCGAGGGACGCGCTGCAGCGATGCAGTTGGCTCGGAAGGCGCAAAGAGCCGTGGCCGCTGTCCACGAGCATTTGGGGAGGCGTGCGGTGTGTGCTGTGCATCTTCACAGCGGGCCTGCCCGACGGTCAGCGGCTGTCATCAGCGATGGGCAGAATCTCCGCCATTCGCTCGAAGAGATCTGCACCTGGGAGTGGGGGGGCGCCGACCTGATCCTCGAGCACTGCGATGCGTTTCGAAGTCCTGAAACCAGCGTGAAAGGTTTTCTCGCCCTCGACGAGGAGCTCACGGCTACTGAGGGACTACCGGTCGCTCATGGGGTGAATTGGGGGCGTTCCGTGCTTGAAATGCGCGATGTAAACGGAGCGCTGGCTCATGTGGAGATGATCAAGGCGCGCGGCACCTTGCGCAGTTTTATTTTCTCAGGGACCGCAGTGGGCGATCCCATCTATGGTGATTGGCAGGACAATCATGCGCCGATCTCCCTTCAAAGCCAAGCAGTCTGGGATCCTCAAAGAGGTCTTTTGACGCTCGCAGAAGTGAAGAAAGTGGCGAAGCGTCTCATCCCCGATCCGCCGGCCTATCTCGCCCTCAAGATTCAGCCCTTTCCGACTCATCTCGATCAAAAAGCTCGGCTCGATTGCCTGGATGCTCAGCTCGCAGCCCTCGATCAACATTGGAACTTGGAATCAGGCGGGGATTAAATCCAAGTTTTTGAAATGGCGAAAATTTAAAAAAAAAAGAACCGCGGATCAAGGCGCCGTCTTGCGCGGCGGCCATGGCGTTGGAAAAGTTTTGGTATCAAAACGGAGAGAATCACCGAGCTTCACCTGCTTTTGACCCTTGCGGATATAGACGATCGCGCCTTCGTGGATGGGATAACCGCGCGGAGAAACGATGCCTAAATTCGGGCCGAAAAAGCCGACAACATGCCCCTTAACGTCACGCTGCCCATCGTTGACGACCAGGCGATCGTCGAGATCAAGTCCATAGGCGCGGCCGCGATCGAGGTAGACCCAGGCCTTGTCGATGCGAGAGATCTGTGGCAGGTCGGCGAGCAGCAGCTGGTTTTTCTCGGCGCGCAAGAGGTCGACTAGAACCGGCGGTGCTTCGAAGCGATGCATCGCGCGGTTGAGAGTCACCTCGCCTGTGATCGATGGATCGATCGAAGCGCCGAGAATTCCTTCGCTCCAGCGCGCATCAAAGGGAAATTTTTCTGGACCTTCGGGGTAGCGGCCCCAATCGATCGCTAGAGTGCGCGTCGCGCGTTGAGGTGCTTCGTTGATGCGCATTTGTGTGCGGAGGTGACTCGCTTCGAGAGAGCCGACGCTGGCTGTTATCCGCTGCTGTTCGATGAGGCTGTGCGCGAGCATCGTATTGTGACACTGGAGGCTACCCTGTCGGGTAGTATCGCTGCCTCGCAAAAGTTTGAGGCCGAGTTTCATGGCATCTGTCGGCACTGGTTGATGGCGGCGGATCGCGCCCACTTCGACATCCTGCATCAGTTTTTTTAGGACGAGGGCGATGGGTTCAAGCGGCGGAGCCGAGCGAGGACCCTCCCAGGTCCCTCGCGGCGCGAGGAACTGGGCGCCAGCCAGAATGATTTGGGTGCGGAGATCGACCAATTGGAGAGCGATGACCAGGCTGTCGCCGAGGGGGCAGAGGATAGGAATCAGATAGGCATCAAATCCCAGCTGACTGCGCGAGGCTCCAACCCAGATGCTTTGGCTGAGATGGGCCTCGTTGATGCTCTGGGTGCGTCCCTGGTCGTTCACCCAGCGATTGAGAGTCTGGCCCTGGTCTAACCAGAGAGCACGGAGCTCTTCGTGGAGCGAGGCGAGGACCTGTCGATGGCGGACGGCGAATTCACCGTCCCAGCCGATGAGTTGCCAGGGCAGGAGGGCAACTGTCGGCGAGGCGGCCTCCGCCGCTTGAAGGGGAGCGCAGGTCAGGATTCCGGTGACCCAGAAAAGCATGAGGGCACGTCTCCCCCAGACTTCTTCAAGAAAAAGCTCGCCGCCGATGATTTTGTCTTTCCCAAACAGAGAAATACGATTAAAAGAATAGAGCACCATATCAATGTATGGTTTGAGGGTTGTCCATCGCTTGCTGCTCTGTCCCTGCATGGGATGTCTCTTTAGTTTTTTCGCAAGAGTGCGTAGATTGAGGATGAGAGACACATGGATAGCCACTCATCAGTCAAAGCCCTCTCGGCCTTCGTTTAGGGGCATTCATGGTATCGGCACAGAAGGCGAGTCAATAAAGAAGACAGGGCAGATAGAAATGGTGCACCCTTTGCGTGAGCTGCTGCGCGGCAGCGGTTTTTTCTGGAGTGGATTGAAATGGCTGCGACAACATCCTCTCTATCTGGGCTTGCTCTTCATTCCCAGTCTGCTCGGACTTGTGTTGATGCTAGGGGCGGGATTTTTGTTTGTAGAGTTTCGCTCGGATATTGTCCGGCATCTTCTCTTCGAACCGGGAACGGGCTGGGCTTGGACTTTTCTTTATTTGATCTGTAAAGGTCTTTTGTATCTGGTGGCTTTGATCATGTCGGTACTGATGAGTCTTTTGGTGGCTAACATTGTGTCGGCCCCTATCTACGAACGGGTGTCCTGTGCCATCGAACGCGATCTGCGCGGTTCCGTTGTGGAAATTTCTTTCTGGAGATCTTTGCGTCTCATTCCGGAAGAGTTGAAGAAAGTTCTTTTGATATTGATGTGTTCCCTAGGACTTTTAGTGATTCCCGGTTTCAATCTGCTCGCAATCTTTGTGACGGCTTTTTTGATAGCCTGGGACTTT